>JANOTE010000223.1:0-14524 GCA_031416195.1 Rhodoferax sp. | reverse complement strand
GGGCCGTATTTCAGCCTTGACCCCAGCCAAATTGAAACCACGCCGGCACGGGACAACCAACTGCGTTTGGGATTCGATACGCCCACGCCCTGGGGCGATCTCAAAGCGCAGTGGCTGGTGCGTGATGCACTGGCACAGGTGATGGGCTTTCAGGTGCAGCACACCCAAAAACTCAGCCGCCCGGCAACACTGCAATTTGACGTGGCCATCGCCGAGCGCTCGGATGAGAGCAGCATCATGTCCATTGCGGGTGTGCGCGACCGCGTGGGGGCGAGTATGACTCTGCGTCCCAGCAGCTCGATTGATGGCCAGGCGACTTTAAGCAAACAGCAATTTCGCACTCAAACCGGGGCGGCGCTGGGCAGCTCCGCCACAGTGTCGGCCAGCGGTAATTGGACGCTTCGCAGTGACTACCCCGATGTGCGCCTGAAAGCCCGAGCCAGCCGCAACGTGACGGTGGCGGATGGGCAACCGGATGCAGCTGCAACGGCCTTGCTCGGGAGCAGTGCGGGCCTTGGGACAGAAGTCAGGTCAAGTGCCAGCCAGTTCCTGGGCCCGTCGGCAACGACCTTGGGTGCCAGCCTGGGCCTGGGTCTTGCTCTGGGCGACTCCGCCAACTACAGTCGCGCGTGGCGGCCCTGGGGTGAAGTCGGGTTTGAAACTTCCATGACAGACACCGCCACCCGAACGCAGGCCTTGATACGATTGGGGATCAAGGGCTCGGTGCGGGGGCGGGATCAGCTCAGTCTGCGCTTGGAGGCCCGGCCCAACAACGCCTCCGCAGTCAGAGGTCAAAGCCCCCAGGCCAGTTTTGAAATGGGGCTTCGTTATGAAATTTTTTTTGATCGGTAGAGAAATGAACAGTCTCCTGAAAAATCACGGACTCGGGCTTCGGCTCGCGTCCATTTTGCCGCTGGTGCTATGCACCGCGCTGCTGTCGGCTTGCAGTTCTTTTTCGCCGGGCAGCAGCAGCACGCGCTCGCCTATGGAGGGCATCATCGCCAAGGCAGACAGCGTCGCAATGATGCCGGTTGCCAACTTTACCGAGGTGCCGCAAGCCGGGCTGCGGGTTGAAGCGCTGCTGGAATCGGCCCTGCGCCAAATCGGCTTGCGCCAACTCAAGCTGTACCCCAGCGCCTTGAACCCAGAGACGCTGTTCGAGCCCGGCGAGCGCAAGGCCCAGGCCGAAGCTGAAAAGTGGGCGCGTTCGCAGAACATCCGCTATGCCATCAGCGCGGTGGTGAACGAATGGCGGTACAAAGTGGGTGTGGACGGCGAGCCTGCGGTGGGCATCGTGGTGCAGGTCAAGGATTTGAGCTCCGATCAAATCGTCTATTCGGCTGCGGGTGGTCGAACCGGCGGCAGCCGCGAGGCGCTGGCCGCTGTGGGCCTGCAGTTGACATCAGAACTGGTCGCCGGAATTCGGGTGGAGTCTTTGGCCACGCCTTCAGACAAACGTTAGTACACGTCAAGAAAATCAGAATGTACCAACCGCTTGAGGCCTCGGATTGCGACCCCTTCTAGCCACCGCTTGGCTCGCTGTGTCGCGCTTTTATGGCGTCTTGCGCTTCATTTTGCAGCGCTGGATTCGCCGCTACCCAGGGCTGCTCTCGCGGGTTTTGGAGTCTGCGCTGTGGCCCGCCGTGGTGGTTTATCTTTGCTGGTTAAGTTATCCAGCAAACCCTTTTTACATTGATGACGGTTTCCCCTGGCCGTGGGTGGGGCCGTGGCTGATTGCGCTGCGCTATGGCGTGGGTTACGGATTTGCGTCCGTGGTGGGCCTGCTGGTGACCTGGTCGCTGGTCGCTCCGGTTCCCGACTTTCCGCGCCTGTACTTTTTGGGCGGTGCCATCATGACGCTGATCGCCGGCGAATTCGGCAGCTACTGGCGCATGCGCATGACGCGCTTGCAGGAGAGCCTTGATTTTTTAAACGACAAGGTTCAGCGCATCACGCGCAGGCTCTACCTGGTCAAACTCTCGCACGACGAGCTTGAGTATGAAATGGTAGACCGCCCCGGCACATTGCGCGAGTCGCTGATTCAACTGCGCGTATTGATGGACCAGCAAACCCGAACTGGTACGGCACAATCAACCAGCATGCCCGGTGCGCAGGTCATGCTGGATTTTATTGTGCAGCAGTGCCGGGTTGATTCGGCAGCCATCTACTCAGTGCGCATGGAACCGCATCTTGAACTCACGCAGGTAGCCACAGCGGGCGGCATGGAGGCGGTTCGTTCTGACGACCCGATCATTGTTCACGCGCTGGAGACCGGCCACTCGGTACACCTGCAAGATGCGCTGATGGCACTGTCCAAGCGCAAGCAGATCATCGCCGTTACGCCCATGATCAGTACGCAAGGCCAGCCGTTTGGCTTACTGGCCATCGGCGGTATGCCCTTCACCTCATTGAACAATGAGAACTTGCAAACCATTGCGGTGCTGCTGGAGAGCTACTCGGACTACCTGCGCCTGACGCTGCAAGCCAACGAAATACTTGCGGACTGGCCCGAGGCACCACGCAGCCTGGCCGGTGAGTTTGCCTGGCTCAACCGCCTGCGGCTGAACTTTGGACAGCCCAGTCGCTGTGCTGTTTGGCGCATCCAGCACGCGCGCGAGCAGGAGATGCTCAACCACCTGCATGAGCTGCACAGCCGGGGCGAAACCGCCTGGCGCTGGCCAGTGGGTCGCACAGATTTGTCACAGGCACAAAGCAAGCCCTGCGTGATTGCGCTGGTGCCCTTCACCGACGAGGCGGGCATGCGGGTCTACACCCAGCGCATTTTTGACAGCATGGCCAAGAGCTTCCCCGACCTCAGCGCCGAGCAGCTTGACGTACACGATTTTGCCCTGGGGCAGGCAGACAGTTTTGCCTACCTGCGCAGTCTGGCTGAAGGGCTGTACCGATGACGATGTGGCTCAAACTCACCACGGCGCTGGCGCTGGAGGTCGGCTCGCTCAGCCTGCTCACCACCGAAGTGTCGTTGGCCAGCCTGCTGATCTACCTCGGCCTGCACAGCTCAGCCAGCGCGCTGGTGGTGTGGGTGGCCTGGAGGTACTTGCCAACACCCTACAAGCAGCCCGTCGCGCCAGCATGCGCTTTGTTGTGGGTGTTTGCATTTTTTGTTCCAGCGATGGGCGGCATGTTGATTTTTGCCGTCATGCATTTCGCGCTGCGCTTTCCGCACCGCGTGCGCTCCATGCGTTTTGTGGAGCTGCGCATGCCAGAATTTTCAGAAGTGCAGCGCGAAGCGACTGAGCGCAGCGACCTGCGCGCGGGCGATGCACGCAGCATTTTGAAGTCCACCACGTTGCCGCTGGAGACGCGCCTGCGAGTGCTGGTGGCCATGCAGGTGATGCAGCCCAAAGCGGCAGTGCCGCTGCTGCTGGGCCTGCTTTCGGACTCCTCCGAAGACATTCGCCTGCTGGCCTACAGCATGATGGACGCGTGGGAGAAAGACCTGGTGCAGAAAATCCAGGCAGCACAGGCAGCCTATGAAGCCGCACAAGAGGATGGCACGCCCACGGCCATCGTCAACGCCTTGCGGCAATTGGCCGAACTGAACTGGGAGCAGGCGGATACCGGTTTGGCGCGCGGTGACCTGCGGCGGTTTGCTCTGGAGAATGCCGCAAAGTTTTGCGAGAACCTGCTGGACATGGATACCAGCATGCTGGGCACCTGGCAGCTCTACACAAAAGTGTTGATCGAGCTGGGCCAGCTTGAAAAGGCTGCCATGGTCATTGACTTTGCAGCGCAATACATCCCCGCAGGTCTGGTTTGGTCGCTCAAGGGGCAGATCGCCTACCTACGCCGAGATTTTGAGGCGGTGCGCTTGTACGCCAGCCACATCCCCGAGCAGGAGTTGCTGATGCCTGGCATCGCGGGTACTGCATCCTATTGGCGCAAGCAGCGCATGGCCCAAATTGATCTGCATGTCTGAAAAGTCCACCGCCCCAAAGGCTGATACGCCATTCGTGGCCGATGTGGGCCTGCTGCTGGAGGGCACTTACCCCTACGTAGCAGGCGGCGTATCAAGCTGGGTGCACCAGATCATCAATGGCTTTCCCGACCTGACCTTCGCCATCTGCTTCCTGGGCTCACGCAGGCAAGACTACACGACCAAAAAGTTTGAGCTGCCCAAAAATGTGGTGCATCTTGAAGAACACTTCCTGACCGAACCCGGCACCAATCCACCGGCGTTGCCGCTCAAGGGAGATATGTCGATGTTTGAGCTGAACCGCGAGCTGCATGACTACTTTCGCAGCCCGGTCGAGCTGGCCCAACGCGGCGCAGTGGTGCTCGAAGAAATGGCAGCCGAGTTGCAAGGCCGCATGGACCCCGCGCAATTTCTTTACACTGAAGCCAGTTGGAACTACACCACCGAGCAATACCAAGAGCGCTGCACCGACCCGAGTTTTGTCGACTACTTCTGGACTGTGCGCACCATGCACACGCCGATCTGGGTGCTGTCCAAAGTGGTCGAGACTTTTCCGCCGGTGCGGGTCTACCACACCGTATCGACCGGGTACGCGGGCTTTTTGGGGGCCTTGCTCAAGCGCCGCTACAACCGCAGCCTGATCTTGAGCGAGCACGGCATCTACACCAAAGAGCGGCGTATTGACCTGTATGCCGCGCGCTGGATTGCCGATAACCGCACCGTACTGCAGCGAGACCCGACGCAGTCGGGCTACTTTCGAAGCATGTGGATTCGTTTCTTTGAGGCATTGGGACGGATGTGCTACGACGCCAGCGACCAGATCATCTCGCTGTATGAAGCCAACCGCCTGCGCCAGGTTCACGATGGCGCGCGCGCTGAACGCACCAGCAACATCGCCAACGGCATCGACATCGTGCGCTTTGGTGCCTTGCGCGCACTGCGCACCGAGGCAATCCCGCCCATCATGTGTTTGATTGGCCGCGTAGTGCCCATCAAGGACATCAAGACCTACATCCGGGCCACCCGTGTCTGCGCCAACCGTCGCCCCGATATTGAAGCCTGGATCGCCGGGCCGGAAGAAGAGAGCCCAGACTACGTGATCGAATGCAAAGAGCTGGTAAAAAGCCTGGGCTTGGAGAACAACGTCAAGTTTTTGGGGTTTCAAAAGTTAACCGAGCTCTTGCCCAAAATTGGCCTGATGGTGCTGTCGTCAATCAGCGAGGCGCTGCCTCTGGTGATTCTGGAAGGCTACGCGGCGGGTGTGCCGACGGTGAGTACCGATGTGGGCTCGTGCCGCCAGCTCATTTACGGTCTGACTGAAGAGGATCAAGCGCTGGGGGCTTCGGGGGCTGTGGTGGGCATCGCCGATGCGCAGGCCCTGGCCGAGGCCTCGCTGCACTTTTTATCAAATCCCGAGGCTTGGCACAAGGCCGCGCAAGCGGGCATTCTGCGGGTGGAGCGCTACTATACCCACCCCATCATGTTCGCGCGCTACCGGGCGGTCTACGAGCAGGCCTTGAAGGGGCCTACCGTCACCATTGGCTACACCCCACCGACCATAGACGAGGCGCAGGCTCCAGCGGATCCTCAACATGACCCGGCAGCGCAATGCCCGGTCAGCCACTTGATGGATGAAGCACCCGACAGTGCGCTGCTCACTCGGCCGATCGATCTGAGAATCTAACGAACTGAAATATGGCTGGCATCGGCTTCGAGCTGCGAAAAATCCTCAACCGCGACAGCTACTTTGCGCTGGTGCGCGCCTACGCCTACGCCGGCCTGATCAGCTCCGGGCCGTGGATTCTGTCGATTTTGGGCTTGGTGGCGATTGGCTTGCTGTCAGCCAACATCGTGGCACCCAGTATTTTGGTAACGCAGTTTCAGGTCTCGGTCACCTACCTCATCATGGGCTCGCTGATTGGCACCGGCGTGCTTCAACTGTCGTTCACGCGCTGGGTGTCAGACCGTATTTTTGAGCACAAGAAAGCCATCATCGTACCCAACTTTGCCGGCGCACTGCTGGTCACCAACGTGGTGGCGGGCAGCTTTGCGATTCTGCTGGTGTGCGTCTCGTTTGAGGAGACCAGCGTTGCCTACCGGGTGTTGATGGTGGCCGGCTTCGTCACCATGTGCGATGTCTGGATTGCCACCATTTTCATGAGTGGCCTGAAGTTCTACAAAACCATTGTGGCGCTGTTTGGCGGCGGCTATGCCATCTCGGTCATGCTGGCGCTGCTGCTGCGCACCTACGGCTTGGAAGGCCTGCTGGCGGGCTATCTGGTGGGCCAGTTGATGATGTTGATGGGCATGATCTTCATCATCCTGCGCAGCTTTCCGGCCCGCAAGTTGATCGCCTTTGACTGTTTTCGCAAGGGTGCCATGTACCCCAGCCTGATGGCGGTGGGCGTGCTGTTTAATTTTGCAGTATGGGCGGACAAAATCATTTTCTGGATCGCTCCCGAAACCAGCCAGAACGTCATTGGTGTGCTGCGCGCCAGCGTCATTTACGACATGCCGGTGTTTCTGGCCTATTTGGGCATCATCCCCGGCATGGCGGTTTTTCTGGTGCGGTTTGAGACCGATTTCGTCGAGTGGTACGACAAGTTCTACAACGCGGTGCGGGCCGGCGGCTCGCTCGAAGAAATCGCCCGCATGCGCGATGAAATGGTCGACTCGGTGCGCCAGGGCCTGTTTGACATCATCAAGATGCAGACCCTCGCCGTGCTGCTTCTGGTGGTGTTTGCACCGGCAATTTTTGAGAAACTGTCAATCAGCCCCCTGTACCTTCCACTGTTTTACGTCGATGCCGTAGCCGCCAGTCTGCAAGTGGCGCTGCTGGCGGTGATGAACGTGTTTTTCTACCTCGACAAGCGCCGCGAAGTGCTGCACACCGTTGCGCTGCTGTCGATCCTGAACGTCGGGCTGTCCATCGTCTCGCTTCAGCTCGGTGCCGTGTATTACGGCTACGGCTTCGCTCTGGCCATGCTGATCACGCTGCTGTTTGCCCTGCGACGCATGGAGCACAAGCTGGGGCGCTTGGAGTATGAGACCTTCATGCTGCAGTAGGCAGTAGGCAGTAGGCCGTAAGCGCAGGTAAAGGGAATTCGGCAATTTCGGAGAAAAAATTAACTTTTGAGTTAATTTTTGTGTTCCAAAAATAATTTCGAGCCATTTTATGAAACAAATATGGCTCTGGCTCTCTAATATTATGCATACTTAGCTATATTAAATATAGCTAAGTAGGCTGGCAAAAATGCGACGATCTCACTGCGTACCGCGGCTTCGATTTCATCCCCACCATCAGCAGGTTGACCTTAAGGGCGCACATCATCCAGCGTGGCTATCACAGTGTCAGCCTCCGACAGCTCCTTCGCAAGGCTGACTGTTGTCTGAATATGATCGAAACCTGTCCCAATGCAAACCGATTTTTTCCCATACTTGATTGAAGATAAGCTTCTTTTCAACAAGGGGTGCATTTAATGTCAAGCTGTCTTCTGGTGATCGATGTGCAAGAGTCGTTTCGTCACCGGCCGTACTTCACGGCCAATGACTTGCCCGCCTACCTCGCCGCGCAAAACGCGCTGATTGACGATTGCGTGCGCCGCGCGATCCCTATCGTTCGCGTCTTCCACGTGGACGAGCCCGCGCTGGCCAGTAACCCGTTTGCCATGGAATCGGGCCACGTGGTGCCGCTGGCGGGCTTGCGTGACTTTGATGCAGCCGCCACCTTTTACAAGCACCGCCACAGCGCGCTGGTGGGTACGGGGTTGCAAGACTGGCTCAAAAGCCACGGCATCAAGCAGGTGATGATCAGCGGTATCCGCACCGAGCAATGCTGCGAGACCACCGCGCGCCATGCGTCAGACCTGGGTTACGAGGTAGCTTTTTACCTCGACGCCACGCTCACCTGGGACATGCAGGCACCCGATGGCAGCACGCTGGACGCTCGCGCCATCCAGCTTCGCACCGCGACCGTTTTGCAGGGGCGCTTTGCCAGCATCGAGTCGGCGGCTGACCTGGTCAAACTGGCCCGCAGCGCCGCATTGATGCCGCGTGGGTTTGAGCCGTCAGGTTGCGCATGACACGCAATGGGCCAGCCATCCACGTTCTGTTCGCCCTGCTGCCAGGCAGCCTGGCGCTGGATTGGGCTGGCCCCGCTGAGGCATTGCGCATTGCCAATCAAGCGGTTGCGTCGCAGGGCTTGGCCGAGCGGTTTGTGCTGCGCTTTTGTGGCCCGGTGGCAGATTGCACCAGCTCGGTGGGTCTGAAGCTCTGCGGCCTTGAGCCACTGCCCGATGAGCTTCACAGCCCCACCTGGGTGGTGCTGGTGGGCATGCCAGGCACCGCCATTTCAGTGGCCAACCCGCCGGCACGCGCCTTGCTGCATTGGCTGCGCGGACTGCGGCTACAGACCGGGCAGCTCGAATTGGTGACCATCTGCGCGGGTGCCCTGCTGGCGGCCCATGCGGGTTTACTTGGCCAACGGCGTGTCACCACACATCACCATCATTTGGAGGAACTACAGGCCGCTGAGCCTGCCTGCCAGGTGGTACACAACCGCGTCTTTGTGGAGGATGCGCCGCTGTACAGCAGCGCGGGCGTAACGACGGGGGTTGACCTGATGCTGCACCGCATTGCCACCGAATGCGGGCCAGCAATTGCCGCACAGGTAGCGCAAACGATGGTGGTGCCGCTGCGCCGGGGGCCGCAAGACTCCGAGCTGTCGCCGTTTTTGGCGTATCGCAACCACCTGCACCCCGCCATCCACCGAGTGCAAGACGCGATTGGTCAGGCCCCGGCTGATGGATGGACGCTGCCGCGCATGGCCGATGTGGCGCACGCATCGACGCGCCACGTGACACGGCTCTTCCTGGCGCACGCGGGCATCGCGCCGCTGCACTACCTGCGCCGCATTCGTCTGGCGGTTGCGCAAATGGCCTTGCAGTCCGGCCAGAACGTCACGCAAGCGGCACAAGCAGCAGGGTTTACTTCAGATACGCAATTGCGGCGCGCTTGGCACCAGCTTGGGCAAGACGGCTCGCCGTCCAACCACTAGTTCTCAGTTCGGCGCAAAGCGTAGAGCCGCTCCAGCACCGCGCGCATGTCTGGCCCGTGGCTGGCATGGGCGACGTAGGTGTCCAGATCGGCCACGGCTTCGCGTGCATGGCTCAAATCACCGTGTACCAGGCCGCGGTCGCGGTACTCGGTCCAGGCTTGGGGCAGCAGCACGATCAGGCGGTCTTGCACCGCCAGTAGACGCGGCCAGTCTTGCTGCGCTTTGTAGATTTCTTTCAAGTTGCGCAGCATGCGGGCAATGATGTCGCGCGCGGGCGATGCCTGTAGGTACAGGCCCAGCGGCGCTTCGGAGTTATCGTCCAGCGGGCTGCTTTTGCTGTCCAGTCCACTGCTTTTGCGAAAGGGCTCCAAGCGCTCGGCCAACTGCTCGCGCGAGAGCGATTTGCCATCCATCGGATCCATCACCACTTGCCCTCGCGGCAGGCTGATCTTCATCATGAAGTGGCCCGGAAAGCCCACGCCCTGCGCACTCAAACCCACGCCCTGTGCCAGCTCCAGCCACAAGACCGCCAGCGTGATGGGGATGCCCCGGCGCGCTCGCAGCATCACGTTGATGAAGCTGTTTTCGGGGTCATAGTAGTTGTTGACATTGCCACCAAAGCCCAACGTGGTGAAGAAGAACTGGTTTAAGAGTCGCAGCCGATGCATCGGCGCCGCATCAGGAGGGATGCGCCGCTTGAGCCGCGCCTGCATCTGGTCGACCTCACCCAGCACTTGCTGCACATCCAGCTCGGGGTACTCGTCCTGCGCCAGGCTGACGGCCGCTTCAAACAGGGGAAACCCGTCATCGCTGTGTACCAGCGAGGCAAAGTAGGAAAGAGGCGTGGGCGCAGCCAGCGACAGGTTCATGCCAATATTGTGCCCAAATTTTTCGTTGACGTTCAGCGCCGCAAAAACTGGCGCAATTTCATGCCTGAGGCCCAGATCGCACCAAAGTAAATCACGGCTGACCCCATCAAAATCATCGCCATCAGCCCCACCCGTTTCCAGTGCTCTCCCGGCATGCGGCTCCAGGGGAATGCACTGTTGGCCCACATCAAAAATACCGCCAGCAATGCACTCGCGGCCACCACCTGCATGGTGAATATCCCCCAGCCTGGCACGGGCTTGTAGCTGCCCCGACGCATCAAGCCCACCAGCAGCCACAGGGCGTTGATCAATGCGCCAATGCCGATTGACAGCGTGAGCGCCGCGTGCGCATACAGTGGCACCAGCACGAGGTTGAGCAACTGCGTGATGACCAGCACTGCGATGGCGATGCGGGCGGGCGTTTTCATGTCGTGGTTGGCATAAAAACCCGGCGCGAGAATCTTGATCGCCACCACGCCCACCAAGCCCACACCCCACCCCATCAATGCCCAGGTGGTTTGCTGAACGTCATTCGCGGTGTAGGCACCGTATTGAAATATCACCGCCACCAGCGGCAGCGCAAAGGTCAACAGCGCAACCGAGCATGGCACCGCCAGCAACACCACCAGGCGCAGGCCCCAGTCCAGCATGGCGGAATACTGCTCGGGCTTGGCGGCAGCGCGGGCGCTGGCCAGTTGCGGCATCAGCACGATACCCAGCGCCACACCGAGCATGGCGGTCGGGAACTCCATCAGCCGGTCCGCATTGCTCAACCACGTGACACTGCCGCTGACGAGGCGCGAAGCGATTTGCGTATTGATGAAGAGCGATATTTGCGCCACGCCCACGCCCAGCAGCGCTGGCACCATCAGGCGGGCGACGTTGCGGGTGGCGGGGTCATTCCAAGCGTCTTTCAAAATCGCCCCTTTCAGGCCGATGTTGGGAAACAGCCCCAAACGCAGCAGCGCAGGCACCTGCACGCCCAGTTGCAGCACGCCGCCGACCATCACACCCACTACCTGCGCGTAGATTGGCTCGATGCCCATCGATTGAAACCATGGCGTGCCCCAAACCGTGGCGGCAATCATGGCAATGTTGAGCAGCACCGGCGTAGCCGCGGGCACGGCAAACTGCCGCCAGGTGTTCAAGATGCCCGAGGCAAACGACACCAGCGATATAAACAGGATGTAGGGGAACATCCAGCGCGTCATGAAAATCGCCGCTTGATAAGCCTGCGGCTCTTTTTGCAAGCCGCCCGCCATCGCCCACACCAAGAGAGGCGCGCCGATCACACCCAAAATGCTTGTGATTAGCAGCACCCAGACCAGCACGGTGGCGACACTGTCGATCAGCTTTCGCGTCACCTCCAGGCCATGTTTTTCTTTGGACTGCGCCAGCACCGGCACAAAGGCCTGGCTAAAGGCACCCTCGCCAAACAAGCGGCGAAACAGGTTCGGGATGCGAAACGCGACATAGAAAGCGTCCGTCATGGCACTGGCCCCGAAGGCCGCGGCAAAGAGTTGGTCGCGCACCAGGCCGACCACGCGTGAGGCCAGCGTCAGCAAAGAGATGGTGGAAGCGGATTTCAGCAGCGACACGGCGCAAAGTGTAGCTGCGTGAAACACGTAGTTGAAGCGGATCGGCCTGTTTGATACGCCCTGCTACAATAGAAGGCTTTGCTGGCAACATCCTCAGACACTAGGAATACTTAATATGGCATCTACCAAACCGAAGAAAAAGAACCCGCGCCTCGCGTCGGGCCGCAAGCGCGTCCGTCAGGACGTGAAGATCAACGCCGCCAACACGTCTTTGCGCTCACAGTACCGCACCGCCGTGAAAAACGTCGAAAAAGCTGTTGCCTCTGGCGACAAAGCCAAGGCCACTGAAGCCTTTGGCAAGATGCAAGCCGTGGTGGATACCGTGGCTGACAAAGGCATCTACCACAAAAAAAATGCAGAACTCGACAAGAGCCGCCTATCCACCCGGCTCATGAACCTCGCCCTGGCTGCACCTGGAGCCGCAAAACAGTTCTGATTAACGTCAGACCAATCGCACGGACTGATTGCTAATCTGAAATCAGTCTGCCGTTTGTAACGGGTGCGCTGCCAGCAAAGCAAGCACAAACAAACCAGCCGCTAGTTCGCAAGTACCAGCGGCTTTTTTGTGGGCGTTACGCTGTCAGGTGTCGCCAGGCACAGGAGCCGTCAGCGAAACCTGCAGATCGTTGTCCCGCGCAAAGTTGATGCAAAAGTCCCAAGCCATCACGTCGTAATCGCGCATGTCGCGATTGACGATGACGCATTTAGTCTCACCAAAGGCAGTCGGGATGCACCACGGCGAATAGCCCAGGTGGCTGCCCGGCTGTGGCCCGCCGGGGCGAAAGGGGCTCATCACCCCCGCCAGCCGCTCCGCCCAGTCGCTGGGACGAAACGGCTTGCCTGCCTTGGTCACACCCAGGATGAAAACTTGCTTTGCGCTGCGTAAATCCATGGTTTGATGTGAATGACGGGAGTGATGTGAATAGGGGGCACATCAACGTGCTGCACCGCACAAGAATTTTAGGCGACCTACCAGGATGATCATTACAGTGATCAGAAATTGTCACTTCTGCGCAAGATTGATGCGCCTAGAATTGCATTTTTTCCACTCATGTCACGTTGCACGCAAGGAGTTTTCCACCATGAACGCAGTTGCCAAGCCCCAAGAACTTGTGCCAGAGCACCACATCACCGCCGCCTCGCCCCACGTGATGAACACGTACGGGCGTGTGCCCATTGCCTTGTCGCACGGTCAGGGCTGCCGCGTGTGGGACGTCAACGGCAAGTCCTATCTGGATGGCTTGGGCGGCATTGCCGTCAACACGCTGGGGCACAACCACCCCAAGCTCGTGCCCGCGCTGCAAGACCAGATTGGCAAGATCATCCACAGCAGCAATTACTACCACGTGCCGAATCAGGAAGTCCTGGCCAAGAAGCTTACTGAGCTTTCGGGCATGACCAATGTATTTTTCTGCTGCACGGGTTTGGAGGCCAACGAAGCCGCGCTAAAGCTCGCCCGCAAATTTGGCCATGACAAAGGCATTGACCGGCCCGAGATCGTGGTCTACGAGAAAGCCTTTCATGGCCGCAGCATCGCGACGCTGAGTGCGACGGGCAACCCCAAAATCCAAGCCGGTTTTGGCCCGCTGGTAGAGGGCTTCATCCGCGTGCCCATCAACAACATTGCCGAGTTGAAGAAGGCCACAGACGGCAACAAGAACGTCGTTGCCGTGTTCTTCGAGGCGATTCAAGGAGAAGGTGGCGTACACCCGATGCACATGGACTACTTGCGTGACGTACGCAAGCTGTGCGATGAGCGCGACTGGCTGTTGATGATCGACGAAGTGCAATGCGGCATGGGCCGCACCGGCAAATGGTTTGCGCATCAGTGGGCGGGCATCGTGCCAGATGTGATGCCGCTGGCCAAGGGCTTGGGCTCGGGCGTGCCTGTCGGCGCTGTCGTCGCCGGGCCGAAAGCCGCCAGCATCTTCGGGCCGGGCAACCACGGCACCACCTTTGGCGGCAACCCACTGGCAATGCGCGCCGGGGTGGAGACGATTCGCATCATGGAAGAAGACGGTCTATTGGACAACGCGGCGGCTATGGGAACGCGGTTGAAAGACGGCCTGGCCCACGCGCTTGCTGCCGAACTCAAATCAGGGGCAGTCAAAGAGATTCGCGGCATGGGGTTGATGCTCGGCATCGATCTTTCCAAGCCCTGCGCCGCGCTGGTGGGCCAATGCGCAGAGAACGGCTTGCTGATCAGCGTGACAGCCGATTCGGTCGTGCGCCTGGTGCCACCGCTGATCATCAATGCCAAAGAGATTGACGATCTGGTTAGCATCTTGGCGCCACTCATCAAGCAGCATTTGGCAAAACCTGATTAGAACTGAAAAGCGCAGAATGAAAATCAAGCACTTCCTGCAAAACAGCGACCTGAACGCCGAGGAATACGCCTACCTGTTCGCGCGCGCCGCCCACATCAAGAAGAAATTCAAAACCTACGAAAAACACCACACGCTGGCAGATCGCACGCTGGCGATGATTTTCGAGAAGGCCTCCACCCGCACCCGCGTGAGCTTTGAGGCCGGCATGTACCAGATGGGCGGCAGCGTGGTACACCTGACAACGGGCGACAGCCACCTGGGCCGTGCCGAGCCAATTGACGACACCGCCAAAGTCATCAGCCGCATGGTCGATATCGTCATGATTCGAACCTTTGAGCAGAGCCGCATCGAGCAGTTTGCTCAAGGCTCCCGAGTGCCCGTCATCAACGGTCTAACGAACGAATTCCACCCCTGCCAAATCCTCACCGACATCTTCACCTACATTGAGCACCGTGGCTCGATCAAAGGTAAAACTGTCGCATGGGTGGGCGATGGCAACAACATGGCCAATAGCTGGTTGCAGGCAAGTGAAATCCTGGGCTTCAAAGTTCACCTGAGCACGCCCGGCGGCTACGAAGTCGATCAAAGCATCGCCGGCATCCGCTCCGCCGACAGCTACAAAGTCTTCAAAGACCCGATGCAAGCCTGCGCCAGGGCCGATTTGGTCACCACCGATGTCTGGACCAGCATGGGCTTCGAAGCCGAAAATGAAGCCCGCAAAAAAGCCTTCGCCGACT
>JANOTE010000222.1:0-19596 GCA_031416195.1 Rhodoferax sp. | reverse complement strand
CCGGGCGCAAGCGGGCGCAGGTGTCCGCGGCGTTCCTCATCGGCTACGGCGCGCTGCGTTTCGTCGCGGAGTATTTCCGCGAGCCGGACAGCCACCTCGGCCTGCTCGCTTTCGGCATGAGCATGGGGCAGTGGCTGTGCGTGCCGATGATTTTGGGCGGCATGGGGCTTTGGTGGTGGGCGCAGACGCGATGGGTTAAAAATTAACCTGTGAGTTAATTTTGGTGTGCAAGAAGCCATTTTGTCCCAATATTTGAATACAATTGATTGTTAGCCCTCGTGTAGTATGCGTTAACAGCTATTATTTAAATAGCAATTTACACTCTTGTCACAATTCTTGTAACGATTTAACTGTCAGGAGACACCCATGACCCACAGCCTTCCAAGGCGAGCCATGCTTCGCTTCGCCGCCGCAGCGACCGTCGCGCCAACCCTGGGCGCAAACGTCCAAGCGCAATCCACTTGGCCTGCCAAGCCGGTCACGCTCATCGTGCCATTTCCGGCGGGCGGCGGCACTGATGCCTTCGCGCGGCCAATGAGCGCGCAGTTTTCAAAGTTGACCGGGCAAACGCTGGTGATTGACAACAAGGGTGGCGGTGGTGGCACCGTCGGTGCGGCGGTTGCGGCCCGCGCGGCACCCGATGGCTACACCCTTTTCATGGGCGCTGTACACCACGCCATCGCGCCCAGCGTGTACCCCAAGTTGCCTTACGACATCCTGCAGGATTTTGTGCCGCTGATTTTGGTGGCGCGGGTGCCCCAGGTGCTGGTGGTCAACCCAAGGAAGGTAACTGCCAGCAATTTCAAGGACTTTCTGGAGATGCTGAAAAAGTCGCCGGGCAAGCTCAATTACGGCTCGGCTGGCAGTGGCACCTCGCACCATTTGGCGGGCGAGTTGTTCAAGCAGCAAACCGGCACCTTCATCACCCACATTCCCTATCGCGGTGCCGGCCCGGCATTGCAAGACCTGATTGGGGGCAATGTGGACATGATGTTTGACGGCCTGGGTTCCTCTGCTGTGCACATCAAGGGCGGGCGCATCAAGCCGCTGATGGTGGCAGGGCGCAAACGCAACCCTTCAATTCCAGACGTGCCGTGTGCTTTGGAGTTGGGGTTGAATGAGTATGACGTGACAACCTGGTACGGTGTGTGGGCACCCAAAGGCACACCGGCTGACCTGCAAGCCCGTGCGATTGAAGAGATCCGCAAGGCCTGCCTGACGCCTGAGGCGCGGGCCATCTGGGCCGCCCAAGGTGCTGAGTTTTCTGACCTGCAAGCGGGTGCGTTTGGGGGGTTTGTCCAGCTTGAAACTTCCAAATGGGCCAAGGTGGTCAAAGCGTCGGGTGGTGTGCAGATTGATTGACCGCGATTCGACGGCGCGCAACAGCAACCTGTTTGCAGCGCTTCGCCAGGCATTCCCTGCCGACCTTGATCAGTGCGCGATTGAAACGGACTCAGGCCTGCGTTATTCCTGGCGTGATCTTGACCGTGCCACCGCGATGTTGGCTAATTTGTTGCAATCGCTGGATTTGCCATCCGGGTCCCGCATTGCGGTGCAGGTCGAAAAATCGGTCGAAGCGGCAATGCTTTATTTGGCGACCCTGCGCGCAGGCCTGGTGTTTTTGCCCCTGAACACGGCCTATCAAAGTGCCGAAATCGAGTATTTCATTGGCAACGCCGAGCCCGCCGTGGTGGTCTGCGCGCCAGCCAATTTTGGCTGGGTCAGCAAGATTGCTTTCAAAGCGGGCACGGGCCACGTGTTCACACTCAGTGACGCTCGCACCGGCAGCCTGCTGGAGCGCGCAGTGCACTGCGCCGATACGCATGAGACAGTGCAATGCAGCGGCGCCGACTTGGCGGCGATTCTGTACACCAGCGGCACGACCGGGCGCAGCAAAGGCGCAATGTTGACGCACGGCAATCTGCTGAGCAACGCCCAGGTGCTCAAAGACTATTGGGGCTGGCAGCCTGGTGATGTGTTGATCCACGCCTTGCCGATCTTCCATGTACACGGCCTGTTTGTGGCGCTGCACGGGGCCTTGCTCAACGGCAGCAAGATGATCTGGCTGGGCAAATTTGATCCCCAATTTGTGCTGCAAAAGATGCCGCAGGCCACCGTCTTCATGGGAGTTCCCACGTTGTACGTGCGCCTCCTGGCTGAAGCTGGCTTGAACCGCGATGTCACCCAAACCATGCGCCTCTTCATTGCTGGCTCGGCCCCGCTGCTGATTGAGACCTTCAATGCCTGGCAGGAACGCACCGGCCACACCATTCTGGAGCGCTACGGCATGAGCGAGACGGCGATGCTCACATCCAACCCCTGCGCGGCAGATGCCCGCTATGGCAACCAGTCAGAGCGCCGCGGCGGCACGGTGGGCTTCCCATTGCCGGGGGTAAGCCTTCGGGTACAAGCTGACAGCGACTCACGCTTGCCTGTAGGCGCGATCGGCAGCATCGAGGTCAAAGGCCCGAATGTGTTCCAAGGCTACTGGCGCATGCCCGAAAAAACGGCTGAAGAATTCACGGATGACGGGTTTTTCAAAACCGGCGACGTCGGAAAAACCGACGAACGTGGCTACGTGACCATCGTCGGCCGATCCAAAGACCTCATCATCAGCGGCGGCTACAACGTCTACCCGGCGGAGATTGAGGGCTACATCAACGAGCTGCCCGGCGTGCTGGAAAGCGCGCTGGTGGGCGTTCCCCACCCCGATTTTGGCGAAGTGGGGGTGGCGGTGGTGGTGGCGCGTCCGGGTGCCGCGCTGCAGGGGGCAGCCATCATCGCCGGCTTGAAGGCGAAGCTTGCCAACTTCAAGATCCCCAAACGCTGCGTGATCGTTCCCGAGTTGCCGCGCAACGCGATGGGGAAAGTTCAAAAAAACCTGCTGCGTGCGCAATACTGCCAATAATGGGTGAGTAATCGGTGGGTAAGGGCGAACTAAAATCCAGCCCGGAGATGTTTATGAACCTCAACGTATTGATTGTCGATGACACCCCGATCAACTTGATTCTTTTCAGCGCGCTGGTTGAAAAGATCGAGGGATGCACCGGTTTCCCGTTTGATGAGCCCTTGAAGGCGTTGGAATGGGCTCAAACCAACACCACGGACTTGCTCATCCTAGATTACATGATGCCCGAGATGGACGGGCTGGAGTTCATCACCGCGTTTCGCAAATTGCCCGGCCATGAGGAAACGCCGATTCTGATGGTGACCGCCAGTGGAGAAAAGGAGGTGCGCTACTCGGCGCTTGACTTGGGTGCGACCGATTTCTTGATGAAACCGCTGGACCGTGTTGAATTTTTGACCCGCTCCAGAAATATGCTGGCGCTGCAAGCCAGCCGTAAAAAGCTGGGCGATCACGCCGCCTGGCTCGCCGATGAAGTGCGCAAAGCCACCCATGAGATCGTGCTGCGCGAGCGAGAGACCGTGCTGCGCCTGTCCAAAGCGGCCGAGTACCGCGATCCGGAGACTGGCGCGCACATCATGCGCATGGCGCATTACGCGCAGCTCATCGCCAAGCAGTTGGGCATGAGCGTGGAGGAGCAGGAGCTGCTGCTGGAGGCCGCGCCACTGCACGACATCGGCAAGGTGGGCATCCCCGATGGCATCCTGCTCAAGCCCGGCAAGCTGACCGAGGCCGAGTTTGAAATCATGAGGCAGCACGCCCAGATCGGCTACGAGGTGCTTAGGGGCAGCAGCTCGCGGGTGCTGCAAAGTGGCGCTGAAATAGCGCACTGTCACCATGAGAAGTTTGATGGCTCGGGCTACCCGCGCGGGCTTGCCGGAGAGGAGATTCCGGTGTTCAGCCGCATCGTGGCAGTGGCCGACGTGTTTGATGCGCTGACCTCCGAGCGGCCTTATAAAAAGATGTGGGACGACGAAAGTGCCACGCAGCAAATCCGCTCGCAAAGTGGCCTGCACTTTGACCCGCGCTGTGTGGATGCATTCTTCAGTGGCTGGGATGAAGTGATGCAGATTCGTGAGACCTTTCGAGATAAAACGTGACCGTGGGCGTGACCCCGTTCGCAACGCTCAGGCAGCCCCACAGCGCGCACCGGCTGAGCGTCGCGCCGATGATGGACTGGACCGACAGCCATTGCCGCTACTTGCATCGCCTGCTGTCTAGAAACGCTTTGCTGTACACCGAGATGGTTACCACCGGCGCGCTGATTCACGGTGACGTTGCCCGGCATCTGCAGTTCAACACCGAAGAGCACCCGGTGGCGCTGCAATTGGGTGGTAGTGAGCCGCATGATCTGGCCCAATGCGCCAAGCTCGGTGAAGAATGGGGCTACAACGAGATCAACCTGAACTGCGGCTGCCCCAGCGAGCGGGTGCAGCGCGGCGCGTTTGGCGCCTGCCTGATGGCTGAGCCCACGCTGGTGGCCGATTGCGTCAAGGCGATGGTCGATGCGGTCAACATCCCCGTCACCGTCAAGCACCGCATTGGCATCGACAAATCCGAAAACTATGACATGGTGCGCGATTTTGTCGGCACCGTAAGCCAGGCCGGCTGCCACACCTTCATCGTGCACGCGCGCAATGCCTGGCTCAAGGGCCTCTCGCCCAAAGCCAACCGCGAAGTGCCGCCACTGCGCTATGAGGTGGTGCATCGGCTTAAAAAAGACTTTCCGCATTTGACCCTGGTGATCAATGGCGGCATCACCACCACGGCGCAAATTGCAGAGCAACTGCGCCAGGTGGATGGCGTGATGTTGGGGCGCGAGGCTTATCACAACCCGTGGTCGCTGGTGGAATGGGACGAGGCGTTTTTATCCGCCAGTCCAGAAACTCCTGAAATCACCCGCGAGCAGGTCGAATCCCAAATGTGCGATTACATGGCGCGTGAGGCGGATGCCCACGGCACACCGTGGAGCGCCATCGCCCGCCACATGCTGGGCCTGCGCCACGGCCTGCCGGGTTCGCGCCGCTGGCGCCAGGTGTGGAGCGACCATCAGCTCAAATCGCTCAACCCGCATGAGGTGATGCTGCTTGCGCATGCGCCGATGGCTACACCGTGAAGCAATTAGTTTGCTATAAATAGAATATCTAACTGTGCATATAATACGAGAGCTAAGGCCGAATTTATTTTATTTTTTACGATTTTTGCTGTTTTTTTTATGAAAAGTAACCTATGAGTTAATTATTAATGAACCAACGCAAAATTTCGACCATTTGTGTGACGTATGACGCTCGCAATTGCATCAAAATATGTCAAAGTGACGGAGTGTGAGTAAATGGTTTGACAGGAGTCTCGCGGCGTTGCAGCCTGTAGGCTCAACTTGGGAGCGCTAATATGTCCGGTCGAGCATCTTTGAACCATGTTTTCCGAACCGTTTGGAACCAGGCGCTGGGCGTGATGGTGGCGGTAGCGGAAGTTGCCTCGTCAGGCAGGCGCTCGGCAGGCGCTTCACGCAGCCGGGTTGCCCGGCACCCTGTCGATGATGCAGCCCCGCCGCTTCGACCGATTGCGCTGTCAATTCTGGTTGCCCTGCTGGCGTCGCCCGCCCATGCGCAGACTTTGCCCGCGGGCGGTATTGCAGTGCATGGCGGTGCAACGTTTAACACCAGCCAGCCGAATCGCCTCACCGTCACCATCACCCATGGCGCTGGCAGCAACCACTCGGCCATCAACTGGAACAGCTTCTCGATTGGCAGCGGCAACACGGCTCATTTCGTACAACCCAATGCCGCCAGCCTGTCGATTAACCGGGTCGTCACCAACACGCCATCGCAGCTTTTTGGCACCTTGTCGAGCAACGGCAAGCTGGTGCTGGTGAATCAATCCGGTATCGCCGTGGGCGCTGGCGCCGTGGTCGACACAGCCGGGTTCACGGCATCGACATTGGGCATGTCGCAGGCCGATGCCATCGCCGGGCGGTTGCGCTTCAATGGAGCTGGTAGCGGTGCCAATTCATCCAACTTGACGGTACACGGAACCATCATCGCCAAGGGTGGTGATGTGGTGCTGATTGCGCCGAACGTCGATGTTGCCAAATCGGCGGTGATTGAATCGCAAGGCGGCAGCGTGATGTTGGCAGCCGGGCAGAGCGTCGAAGTGACGGGCCGGGGGCTCGAAGGAATCACTCTTCAGTTGCAAGCGCCGAGGGATCAGGCCCTCAACCTGGGCACGCTCAAAGGCGATGCGGTCGGCATTTTTGCCGGTACGCTGCGCCACAGCGGCATGATTCAAGCGGTGCGTGCCGACATGCAAGGCGGCAAAGTCGTGCTGCGCGCGGTGGGCGATGCGTATTTGCAGGGGCAGGGGCAGATCAACGCTGCGAGTGCTACCGGCCAGGGCGGCAGCGTGGATGTGCTGGGGAATCGCGTCGCGATGCTGGATGACGCGGTGATTGATGTGTCTGGAAAACGCGGCGGCGGCTCAGTGCGGGTGGGAGGTGATTACCAGGGCGGCAATCCCAATATTTCAAATGCCGACATCAGCTATGTTGGACCCAAAGCGGTGATCAAAGCAGACGCGACCGATACAGGCCATGGCGGGCGCGTAATCGTGTGGGCCGATGACACCACCCGCGCTTACGGGAGCATTTCCGCCCGAGGCGGCGCGCAGGCGGGTGACGGCGGCTTCGTAGAGGTGTCAGGCCACAAGTATTTGGACTTCCAGGGCTTTGTGGACACGCTGGCACCGCTCGGACGTGCAGGCACACTGCTGCTGGATCCGTCGGATTTGACCATCAACAGCACAACAAACAGCGGCGGTAGCATGGTCGGCAGCATTTTCACGGCAGGTCTTGCCAATTCGATCCTGACCTGGGGAACTATTAACACACTGCTCGGTTCCGGGGGGCTTGAAGTCCGCACGAATCAGTTAGGTACGGGCGGCTCGGGCAACCTGACTGTTGCAGCCGGAACAACGTTGACCGGAACTGGCTTCCTGAATCTGGTGGCGCATAACGAACTTATTTTTAATACGGGTGTTGCCGTTTCTGGGCCGGGTGATTACACCCTGGTTGCAGGTTGGAACAACACAGGGCTGGCGGTTTCGCCGGGGATCGGGAACATCAATTTCCTTGGGAGTTCCAGCCTTTCAACGCCGGGCACGTTGTTCTTCAATGCTGGCAACTCGGTGAGTCAAAGCGCCGCATCCGTCATTACCGCCAATCGCCTGGGCATTGGCAATTCAAATCCACTGCCGTTACCCGGCGGTGTCAACCTGCCGGGTGCGAATCTGGTGAACATACTCGCCGTTGAAATGGCCAATCCGACCGCCACGGCTAGCTTGACCTTCAACAATGCGCAGAGTTTGACCGTCGGCACTGCGGCGTTTGCCAACGGCATTAACGCAGCCGGCAATCCGAGACCGATCATTATCACCAGCTCGGGAACGTTGACTGTCTCAAGTCCCATCACCTCCAGCGCTAACCTGTTCTTGACCGGAAACGCTGGCATTTCCCTTGGGGCCAATGTCACTCCGGGCTCGCTGACCTTGAATCCAGTGCGGGCAACGGCAATGTTGTGCAAAGTGGTGGCAGTGTTGTCACTGCTACTACAAGCCTCAATGCGGGAACGGGTAACGTCACATTGGGTAGCGGTGGCAACAGCTTTGGATCTTTTTCAACGGCCTCTGCGGCTGCGGTGAGCGTCACCAACGGTGCGAATTTACTGGGCCTGGGGACCTCGAATGCGGCCTCGTTCACAGCGCTGTCTGGCGGCAACATTGACTTTTCGACCGCCAGCACCGTCACGACCACTTTTGGGGCCATCGACATTCGCACCACGGGTGGTGCCATTAATCTGAATCCGGCAGGTGGCTCCGCCCTCGGCGCTGCCCTCAGTTCCGCGGCAGCCATCAAGCTGGAGGCAACCGGCAATGTGGGCCTGGTCAACTCCAGCCTGACTGCCAACGCAGGCGGCGACATCAAAATCGGCTTAACGTCCGGCCTTTTGAGTGCAACGGGGGCCGCAACCACCACCAACGGCGGTGGGCGCTGGCTCACCTACCTGACCAACCCGGCAGCAGCCCACGCATTCGGCCCGTTCAGCCCCACTGGGTTCGGAACCAATTTCAGGCAAGTCAATGCGCCCATTGGTACGTCACCGGTCGGCGCAGGCAACGGTAGTCTGTGGTCTGACACTGGCGCACCAACCGGCACCCTGACCGGTTCGGTGACCAAGGTGTTTGATGGCTCGAACACGATCAGTTTGGCGGGTGCCACTTTTGTAGCCAGTGCAGGCTATTTGTTTGGCGAAACCGGCGGCAGCTTCCTCGCGGGTGCCACGGGCACGATGGCCAACCCCAATGTGGGGGTTGGCAAAGCGGTCACGGCCAGCGCTCTGCCACTTTCGGGCGTGCAGATCGTCAGCACCCTGACCACGCCCACCTATGGCTATGTGTTGACCAGCGCATCCGGCAACATTGGAACCGTCACGGCTGCAGCTTTATCGACCATCACCCTGGGTGGACAGCGCGCTTACGACGGCACCAGCATCGTCAACGCTGGCATTTTCTCGTTGAGTGGCCTGATAGGGGTGCAAACGCTCACTCTGGCTGGGGCCGGTACGGTTGCGGATAAAAATATTGGTGCTGCCAAGCCGGTCACCCTGGGCAGCCTGGCTTTGGGCAATGGCACGGGGCTGGCGAGCAACTACACCCTGGCAGGAGGTGTGCATGTGGCAACGATCACGCCGGTGAACATCACCATCGCTGGCCTGGCACCGGTCAGCAAGGTGTATGACGGCACGACGGCGGCCGTAGTTTCGACCGCTTCAGCCGCTTTGGTCGGTGCCATCAGCGGCGACAGCCTCGGCATCAGTGGCGGCATCGGCGCTTTCAACGACAAGAACACCGGGGTTGGCAAGCCCGTAGGCATTTCAGGCTTGGCCCTCACGGGTGCAGATGCCGGGAACTACAACCTGGTCAGCAGTTCCGCAGTGGGCGTGGCGGACATTTTTAAAGCCAGCATCTCTGGTGTGACGGGCATCACCGCGAGCAATAAAATTTATGACGGAACCACCGCCGCGACACTGTCTGTTCAAGCGGCGCAGATTCCCGGCATCATCAGTGGCGACAGCGTGTCGGTCGTTGCTGCCACTGGCCAGTTCAGCGACAAGAATGCGGGTCAGGGCAAAGTCGTGACAATCGCTGGCGTGAGTCTTGCTGGCAGTGATGCTGGAAACTACGCTTTGGCCAACACATCAGCCACCGCGCTGGCGGATATCTCCAAGGCCGCGGTAACCGCGATCACTGGCATCAGCGCCAACCCCAAAATCTACGATGCAACTACAGCGACAACGCTGAACACTGCGTCGGCAAAAGCGGTGGGTCTGATCAGTGGCGATGCAGTCACCGTGTCAGCCTTGGGCCAGTTTGCCGACAAAAACGCAGGGTTGGGCAAAACCGTCAACCTCACAGGCATCGGATTGAGTGGCATCGACGCGGACAACTACAACTACACAGGCCCGACAGTCGCGACGGTCAGCACCGATATCGCCAAAAAACAGATTGCCACCGTTTCGGGAATCGCCGCCAATGACAAGGTCTATGACGGCAACCCCTCAGCCACGCTGGTGGGCACGGCTGTGACTTTGGGCGGGGTCGTCGGTGGCGACGCGGTGTCGTTCGGTGGCGGTACTGGCGCGTTCAGCGATCGGCACGTGGGCACCAACAAAGCGGTCAACATCACCGGGGTTTCGCTCGGTGGCGTTGATGCCGGCAACTACACCGTAGCGGGCGATGTGAAGGCCGCTTCAGCCAACATCACGCAGCGCCCACTGTCCACCTGGACAGGAGCTGGTGGCAATACGCAATGGCGCAACGCTAACAACTGGGATGCGCTGCCAGACCGCAACAACGTGCTGGCGGTGTCGATACCCGCAGGTGCGGGCCAGGTGACGTTTGATGCGGCGGTTGACCCGACCCTTTTGCAGTCGTTGACGAGCGGGCAAACCTTGGCAATGACGGGTGGCAGCCTTGGGGTGACTTTAGATTTGAATCTGCCGGCTTTGTTGCTCACCGGGGGCACGCTCAAGGGAGCAGGCAGTTTGAACGTGGCCAGCAGCTTCAACCAGACCGGTGGCAGCTTGCAATTTGCGCACGATGTAACGATCAACCAAGTCAGCGGCAACCTGGTGGTGGGTGACATTGTGGCCCGCCGCGTTGATCTCAAAGCGAACGTAGGCGGCATCAGCCAAACGGCTGGGCTGGACACGCCGACCTTGGTGGCACAAGCCGCTATCGGCATGTCGTTGACCCACAACGCCAACAACATCGGCTCGGTCAAGCTGACCAACACTGGCATCGGCAAGGTTAGCCTCGTCAACAACGGCCCGCTGGACACTGCGGGCATTCGCAATGCCGATGGCGATGTGTCGGTGATCAACACCGGTGGCATCAACACCAGTGGTTTGATCCTTGTGTCCAAGGGTGACCTGACCATCACGGCCAACAGCCCGCTGCGTATTGGCAACGACGGCATTTCTGCGGCGGGTGATGTGACTTTGGTGGCCACCAATATCACCGGCCCCGGCAACATCCTCATTGATGGCCCGATTGCTGCAGGCGGCGCGGTGACAATGAAGGCGGGTAACAACCTCACGCAAAACGCCGCGATTTTTGGCGCGAATGGGGTGACGGCAACGGCCAACGGTGAATTTAACTACGGCCCGCTAGCCTTCACCAGCCGCGCGCCCGTGTCGTACAGCATCAATGGGGTGCGCGTGAAACCGCCGATCAACCCTGTAGAGACCCGCACCCGAACCAACTCGCCCGATGCCGTCATCGCTTTTCTGGAACAGTTTGGCCGCGCGCAACGCCGCCAAATCCTGGACACTGTGGTGACGAACCCGGATGGCACACCCGTCAAACGACGAGACCGTGATGCCGTGGTGATCGAACTGAGCGAGGGTAACGTATGCAGCCGCTAAGTCTTCTGATGGGGTTCGCGTTCGGGATGGTGGCGATATTGCAAACGCCGGCCTTGGCACAGACGCTGGCACAACCGGTCGGCGAAGTCGAGTTTGCGCGCGGCGCAGGCTTTGCCCAATCCGCCAGCCAGTCGCCACGTATTTTGGGCCGGGGTGTTGCGCTGAATGAGGGCGATCGCCTCACCACAGCAGACGGTGCTTCGGCCATCGTGAAGTTGAACGACGGCACGCGCATGACGGTGCGACCGAACTCCGAGATCGTGATTGAGCAGTTTAAGTTCCGGGAGAACGCGCCAGACAACAGCTTGGTGATGCAGTTGCTGCGCGGTGGCTTGCGGGCGATCACGGGCTTGATTGCCAAAACCTCGCCCGATGCCGCGCGGCTGCGCACTTCCACTGCCACCATCGGCATCCGCGGTACCGATTTTGATGCGCGGCTGTGTGCCAACGACTGTGCCGCCGAATCGACGAGCGTGGCGCAAGCCCCGCGCGCCAACGCCGTGCAGGCCAGCGCCAAGCTGGTGGGCGTGCAGGGTGAGATCATGGCGGTGGAGTCGTCTGGCGCGCGCCGGCGGCTGGTCAACGGGGCCAGCGTTTATCCGGGTGATGTGGTGGAGACAGGAGCCGCCGCACGCGGCGTGCTGGCGTTTCGCGATGACAGCCGCTTGACGCTGGGGGCGACATCGCGCTTTCGCATTGACAGCTTTGTGTTTGATGAAAAGAACCCCGCAGAAGGGCGGTTCTTGATGTCGCTGCTGCGCGGCTCACTGCGCGCACTCACGGGGCTGATTGGCAAGTCGAACAACCGCAATGTTACGTTCACGACGCCCACGGCCACCATCGGCATTCGTGGCACGGGGCTGGATCTGGATTGCACCGCAGAGACAGATTGCAGCTTTTTCACTTGGCAAGGCACGGTTGAAGTGACTCCCAATGGCCAAGCACCTTTGCCACTGTTGCAAGCCGGGCAGGGCGTGGTGGTAGGTGCAGGCGGCGTGCGGCCGTTGGCGGCACCGACCCTGGAGGGCTTGCCCCGGCCCGACGGCGTGCCTGTTGACACGCGCCAATTGTTTGAAACTGCCAGCGTCGACGATAACGAGCCCGGGCTGTTCGTGTTTGTGCGTGAAGGTCATATTGAGATTACCACCGCCCGCGAAACCCTGCACCTGGGCCGCGGCGAGACCGGTTTTGCGGGCACCAATGGCAGCATCGTCCGGCCCACGTTGACACCGCTGTTCCTGGAGTTTGACCGAACGCCCCTGCCTGGCAGCGTCAACCCGCTGCGTGTGAGCGTGCTGGGCGATGTGGGTGGCCGCGCTGTCAACCAGTGCCGATAAGGTGAGAAGAATCATGCTGTTCAAAAAAATCCCCCGCTCGCTATTCGGTGGCGCTGTGCTGAACCTGCTGGCGCTTGCGACACCGCTGGCGCAAGCACAACTGGCAGGCCCGGTGATGTCCGCGGCGGTCACGCCTGTTTTCACCATCAAGGGCTTCAACATCACGGGTGAAAATCCGCTGGCCGATGGCGACACCTCGCGTGTGCTGGCCCCGTTTTTGCGCACAGATGCCACGCTGGAGACTTTGCAAAAAGCCACGACTGCACTTGAAGCTGCGCTGCGCGACAAAGGCTTTGCCTTGCACCGCGTGGTGTTGCCGCCGCAAGATGTGGGGGCTACCGTCACGCTTAATATTGTGAAGTTTGTGATTGGCACGGTGACGCTGGAGGGCAATACGAGCTATTCAAACGACAACATCCGCGCCAGCCTGCCCGAGCTGGTAGAGGGCGCTGCGCCGAATTTCAACAAGTTGGCGGTACAAACCGCCATCGCCAATGAAAGCCAAGGCAAGCAGGTTCAACTCACGCTCAAAGAAGGTCAGGTGGTCGACAAGATTGACGCAAAAATCGTCGTGAAGGAATCCAAGCCCTGGAGTTTCTCCCTGGGTTTGTCTAACACTGGCTCGAACGCCACCGGCAACGATCGCTTCACGCTGTCCGGTGGGCATGCGAATGTGTTGGGGCTGGATCATCAATTCGTGGGCGCCTACACCACGTCGCTGGAACGCAGCGCCGATGTCAAGCAAATCGGCCTGAATTACCGGATACCGCTGTATCGACTGGGCGCCGTGGTGGGTTTGAGCCTGACGCGCTCGGACGTGGTCGGCAATTTTGGCGATTTCTCCAGCAGCGGCGCCGGCGAGACGCTGGGCCTCAATTACAGCCATTACCTGGCACCGCACAGCGGCAACCGCAGTTTTGTCAGCGTCAGTCTGGACGACAAGCTGTTCAAGGCCAGCACGATCAATGGCGTGGCAGTGCAGACGGGGCGACGTAGCCGCCCCTTGACGCTGGGCTACAACGCACGGGCTGAGAGCGACACCGCAGCCTGGGGTTACAGCACCGATTTGGCCTTCAACCTGGACAGCGGTGCCGACAATAATTTGGCCGCCTACTTGACCGAAGATGCCCGCATCACCACGTCCAACTGGCGCGCCTTGCGTGGTGCCGGCAATTACCTTACCTCGTTTGGCGGCGGCTGGCTGTGGAGCGTGCGCGGGCAGTTCCAATACAGCGCCGATGCGCTGATCTCAGGCGAGCAGTTTGGCTTGGGCGGTGCCGCGAGCGTGCGCGGCACAGGCGAGCGGCCGATTGCGGGCGATAGCGGTCTGTTTGCCTCGACCGAGGTCAGCACCAAAGAGCTGATGCCCGGCTTGCGCGTGCTCGGTTTTGTCGATGCAGGCTGGTTGAGCAACAACAACCCCAATGGCAACCCCAAGCCTTCCAGCGACAGCCTGAGCAGCGTCGGGTTGGGCTTGCGCTATTCCTCCAACGAAGTGTCCAAAGCGGGCTTCGCCGTGTCGGCCGACTATGGCCGCATCATCAGTGGCAGCCTGTTGCCGTTTGTGCCCAATTCGGGCATCCCGCAAGCGGGTGACAGCAAATTCCACATTAACTTCTCGGCTCGGTTCTAAACCGCAATCTGAGCGAAAATCGAAGGTTGTGGCGTGGAATCATCTGCGCCAATCACCTTACTGATAGGTCACCATGGCAGGATTGCAAACCGGGGCGCCAACTCCTCAAGACTTGATCGTCCACAGCCAGTCCAAAGTGCTGGAGGTGAGTTTTTCTGACGGTAAAAACTTCCGCATCCCGTTTGAGCTGATGCGCGTCTACTCGCCGTCTGCCGAGGTACAGGGCCACGGCCCAGGCCAGGAAGTGCTGCAAACCGGCAAGCGTGAGGTCGGATTGTCGAACTTGGCACCGATCGGTAATTACGCGGTGCAACCCTCGTTCTCAGATGGCCACGACACCGGGATCTTCTCGTGGGACTATCTGTATTTCCTCGGTTCGCAGCAAGAAAAGCTCTGGGCCGATTACACCGCCCGCCTGCAGGCCGCAGGTGCTAACCGCGATACGCCGATGATCCAGAAGTCGGGCAGCGCCTGCGCAAGTCATTGAGATTGAATGAATGACTCACAATAGAATTGCTATAAATTATATAGCTTATTGTGCAATTGATACGGGAGCTAGAGCATTAAATAGTTACGAATTCAGTGATTTTTTACACTTTAGAGTCATAAATTAACCTCTAAGTTAATATTTTCAATTTCTTCATGAAATCCACCCATTTCGGTTTTGACACGGTTGATGAAAGCGCCAAGGCGTCGCGCGTGCGCGGCGTGTTTGACTCGGTCGCGCCGAAATACGACCTCATGAACGACCTGATGTCGATGGGGCTGCACCGCGCCTGGAAGGCCTACACCGTGCTGGTGGCCAATGTGCGCGAGGGTCAACACGTGTTGGACATCGCGGGCGGCACCGGTGACCTGGCACTGGCATTCTCAAAAAAGGTTGGCAAAAGTGGCTGCGTTGTCCACACCGATATCAACGAGGCCATGTTGAGCACCGGCCGCAGCCGCTTGCTGGACGCTGGCGTCAGTCTGCCCACGCTGGTGTGTGATGCCGAAAAACTGCCCTTCCCCAACGATTGCTTTGACGTGGTGAGCGTAGCCTTTGGCCTGCGCAACATGACGCACAAAGATGCAGCCTTGAGCGAGATGAACCGCGTCATCAAACCCGGCGGCAAGCTGTTGGTACTGGAGTTTTCAAAAGTAGCCAAACCACTGGAAAAACCCTATGACTGGTACTCCTTCAAAGTATTACCATTGTTAGGGAAATGGGTGGCGGGTGACGATGCAAGCTACCGCTATCTGGCAGAATCAATTCGCATGCATCCTAGCCAGGAAGAATTGAAGGCGATGATGAAGCAAAGTGGTTTTAGCCACGTTGATTTTCACAATTTGACGGGTGGGCTGGTGGCACTGCATGTCGGCATCAAATGTTAAAAGTCTTAGGTTTTTTTTAGGAGGCAATATGAAATTTTTCAGCTTAAACAAGAGCTTTAGTTTGGCAAGCGTCATCCTGGCGGCAGCGCTGGCGTTGACGGGTTTCAGCGCCGAGGCGGCCAAACGCATGGGCGGGGGCAAGTCGGTTGGCCAACAGTCCAGCAATGTCACCAAACGTGACGCGGCACCCAGCAACGCCACGCCTGCCGCACCCGGTGGCGCGGGCGCAGCCGCAGCAGCGGCTCCGAAGAAACCTTGGGGCGCGATGCTCGGCGGTTTGGCCGCAGGCTTGGGCCTGGCTTGGTTGGCCAGCAGCCTGGGGTTGGGCGAGGCATTTGGCAACATTCTGATGTTTGGTCTGCTCGCGTTGGCGATCATGATGGCGGTGGGCTGGTTCATGCGCAAACGCGCTGCGGCCAATAATCAAGGCAACGCGCCCGCTTCAAACTCACCGTTTGCGTTTCAAGGTGCAGGCACGGGCGCAGCGCCCGTGTCCACACCCAAGCCCTACAGCCCAGAAAACGTCGGCAATGATTCATCGGCACGTCCCTTTGAGCGCTCCAACGCAGGCGCGTTGGACAACCGCATTCAATCCTCAGGCTCAATGATCGGTGCGGGGCTGCCCAACATGCTGAACTGGAGCATTCCTGCAGATTTCGATGCTGAGAATTTCCTCAAAGCTGCCAAGTCCAATTTCGTGACTCTGCAGGCCGCGTGGGATAAATCAGACATCGGCGCACTGCGCGTGATGATGACAGACACCATGCTGAAAGAAATCCAGACGCAGCTCAATGAGCGCGAAGTCCACACCGGCGGCCCTGTCAATCAGACAGATGTCGTGATGATTGATGCCAAGCTGCTGGGTATCGAAGACTTGGGCAACGACTACATGGCCAGCGTCGAGTTCTCCGGCATGATTCGCGAAGAGCCGTCCTCAGGCGCCAGCCCGTTCCGCGAAGTCTGGAACATGACCAAGCCCAAAAGCGGCAGCAGCGGCTGGCTGGTTGCTGGAGTGCAAGCGCTGCAATAGCCTTTGCAATCTGCTGGCCTTGCGTCAGCCAATCTAGAATCGGGGACTATGGCAACACAGTCCCCTTTTTCATGGCTTGAGAGTTTGATTGGCGCGCGGCCTTCCACTTCTGAATCAGGCGCAGAATCTCCCTCCAAATTTGCACCGCCCGATTGGGTCATTGCCGAGGTGCGTGGGCGCATCGTGCTGTTGCTTAACCATGTCCTGATGCAAGAGCCCGAGGCCACCAGCCGTCTGGCGCGTCAAAAAGGCCGTGTGGTGCTGATCAACTGGCGCTTTATCGACATCAAGCTGATTGCAACACCGGCCGGCCTGCTGGACGTTGCCGACGAGACCGCTGCGCCGGATTTAACGCTGGGTTTAACTCAAGAGTCACCGCTGGATATCGCCATGGCCTTGCTCAAAGGCGACAAGCCCACCGTGCGCATTGAGGGCGATGTTCAATTGGCTGCCGAAGTGAATTGGCTGGCCGAGCATGTGCGCTGGGACATCGAGGACGATTTGGCGCGCATCGTGGGTGACATCCCCGCGCGCACCCTCACCCAATTCGTCAACCGGATGCGCGAAGCAGTGGCCAAATTCGCCGCGCCGCGCCGCGCCACCTCATCCGATACCGCAAACCCATGATGTGCCGATCATGACGCGTCTTTATCGGGGCGCCTTCATCATCTGGATCGTGCTGCGCTACGGCCTTGATGAGCTGGTGCTCATCAGCTTTCAAAAACCGTGGCTGACTGTGATCGCTCGCATCGTGTCCTTCGGGCGGCACCTGGATGCCCCGCGCGGGCAGCGCCTGCGTGAGGCACTGGAGCGGCTGGGGCCGATCTTTGTGAAGTTTGGCCAGGTGCTCTCGACCCGGCGCGACTTGATGCCGCTTGACATCGCCGACGAGCTGGCCCGCCTGCAAGACCGGGTGCCGCCGTTTGACTCAGATCTCGCGGTCGCCATCATCCAGCGCGCTTTAGGCAAGCCCGTCAACCAGATTTTTTCATCGTTTGAGCGCGAGCCCATCGCCAGTGCTTCCATTGCGCAAGTTCACTTCGCCACGCTGCTGGATCGCCAGGGCATCCAGCGCGAAGTGGCGGTCAAAGTGTTGCGGCCCGGCATGTTGGGTGCCATCGAGCAGGATTTGAGCCTGATGCGCATGATGGCCGGCTGGGTCGATGGGCTGTCCGCCGATGGCAAACGCCTCAAGCCCAAAGAGGTGGTGGCCGAGTTTGACAAATACCTGCACGACGAGCTGGATCTGGTGCGCGAGGCATCAAGCGCCGCCCAACTGCGGCGCAACATGGCCGGGCTCGACTTGGTGCTGATCCCCGAGATGTACTGGGATTTTTGCACCACCAACGTCATCGTGATGGAGCGCATGCACGGCGTGCCGATCAGCCAGGTGGCCCGACTGCGCGAAGCAGGGGTGGACATCCCCAAGCTGGCGCGCGACGGGGTCACGCTGTTCTTCACCCAGGTTTTTCGCGATGGTTTTTTCCATGCCGACATGCACCCCGGCAACATCCAGGTCAGCATTGATCCGGCGACGTTTGGACGCTATATCTCGTTGGATTTTGGTATCGTCGGTACGCTGACCGAGGTCGATAAGGAATATCTGGCACAAAACTTCACCGCCTTTTTCCGGCGTGATTACAAGCGCGTCGCCGAGCTGCACATTGAATCGGGCTGGGTGCCTTCAGGCACGCGGGTGGATGAGCTGGAGAGCGCGATTCGCAGCGTGTGCGAGCCGTTTTTTGACCGCCCTCTGAAGGAAATCTCGCTCGGTTTGGTGTTGATGCGCCTGTTTCAGACTTCGCGGCGGTTTCAGGTTGAAATTCAACCGCAGTTGGTCTTGCTGCAAAAGACCCTGCTCAATATCGAGGGCCTGGGTCGCGAGCTCGACCCTGATCTGGATTTGTGGAACAGCGCCAAACCGTTTTTGGAAAAATGGATGATCGAGCAGGTCGGCCCGCAAAAACTGCTCAACCAGCTCAAAGACCAGGCACCGCGCTATGCCACGCTGTTGCCGGAGTTGCCGCGGCTGTTGCATGATTTTCTGAAACAGCGCCCCGGCAGCCAGCAGCGCCGCATCGAGGAACTGCTGGCCGAGCAAAAGCGCACCAACAAGCTGCTGCAGGCCTTGCTTTACGCCTTCGGTGGTTTTGTGCTGGGCTTGATCGTGATGCAGTTGGTGGTGAAGGTTCGGCTGTTTTAACGCGTCTTTCCAAGTGCCGCCTTATAATCGAAGGCTTTGCGGATTGCAACCGAGCAATCCACCTCACTGCGGAACAAATCCGCCGAACCGACCCCGGACACACCGACAAGCCCGATCCAAAAGCCATGCCAATTTACGCCTATAAATGTGATTCTTGCGGCCACGCCAAAGACGTTTTGCAAAAGATGTCGGACGCGCTGTTGACCGACTGCCCTGCCTGCGGTGCCAGCACGTTTAAAAAACAGCTCACGGCTGCGGGTTTTCAGCTCAAAGGTTCCGGTTGGTATGTGACTGATTTCAAAGGCGGCGCCGCTGGCGCAGCACCTGGCGAGAAATCGGATGCTGCGTCTGAGCCCGTGAGTGCCGGCAAGGCTGATGCAGGCGCTGACAGCAGCGCCTCCACGCCCAAGGCAGACAGCAAAGTCGAGACAAAATCAGTGCCTGGCGCGCAGGAAAAGGCTGTCGCCAAGCCGGCTACCCCGGCACCGGCCAAGCCATCGACCAGTGCCACACCCGCCGCATCAAACTAACGTCTCAGTTAAGTCGAGTTCGGCATGCAATCGTTTCGCAAATGGCTGTTGGCACGTTTGTTGGTGGTAGTGCCCATCGCCATCACTGTCTGGGTGTTGGAGTGGATTGTCAGCACGTTGGACCAAACCCTGCTGATCCTGCCATCAGGATGGCACCCCGACAGGTTGCTGGGTTTTCACATTCCAGGTTTTGGCGTGCTGCTGGCCATTGGCATTTTGCTGGTTTTAGGCGCTACTGCCAGCAATTTCTTTGGCAATAAGCTGGTCAACTGGTGGCATGCTTCGCTGAACCGGATTCCGGTAGTGCGATCAATTTATTCGGGCGTCAAGCAGGTATCGGACACCTTGTTTTCAGAGACTGGCAATGCCTTTCGTAAAGCAGTTTTGGTGCAGTGGCCGCATCAAGGCCTTTACACCATCGCCTTTGTGACGGGTACACCCGGTGGCGATGCGGCCAATTACCTGCACGGGGATTACCTCAGCCTGTACGTGCCCACCACGCCCAACCCGACCGGTGGTTATTTCGTGATGGCAAAAACCAGCGACTGCATCGAACTCAAAATGAGCGTGGACGAAGCGCTTAAATACATTGTCTCGATGGGTGT
>JANOTE010000221.1:0-6864 GCA_031416195.1 Rhodoferax sp. | reverse complement strand
TTTCCATCTGCGCCAGGAACTCGCGTTTGCGGGTTTTCTTGACGTCCAGCTTGAGGCCTAGTGCGATTTGGTTCATGCTTCTTATTTTATAGCAAACTCAAACTTCTTGCACGACTTTCGGGGGGTTATGCAGAGTTTCCTAAACACGATTTCACTATAACAACAATAGCTACTTATGCAATATACACGAGATCTAAAGCACTATTTTATTGAAAATTTAGGTCAAATAGCATATTTTTTGGTATAAATTAACCTGTAGGTTAATTTTTCTGATTGGCCAAGCGCTCGCGCAGGCGCGCGTGCAGTTGCTCGTGCAGCAGGCGCTCGCGGGCAGGCCCACACCCGTATCCACCACGTCTACGCGAAGTTGTCCCTCAATAATTTCAGCCTGTACCGTGATGCGCCGGCCCTCGAGTAGGCTGTTGAGCCTGTTGGGCCTGTTGGGCTGCCCGCTGTGTTCGCCACCGCACAGACACATGGCGCACAGCTCTCCCACAATTTCAAGGTCAGACAAGCACACGCGTCAGAACGCTGAGCCTCAATTTGTGATGCGTGCTTGATCCAACCAAAGGAGCAGCGAAATGCAGGTCGGAATGATCGGATTGGGCCGGATGGGTGGCAGCATGGTTCGGCGCTTGCTGTCAAAGGGCCACGAATGCGTGGTCTATGGCAGGACGGCATCGGTCGTGGCCAGCCTGGAGAAAAACGGTGCCATCGGGGCCGCTTCATTGCAGGACATGGTATCGCGCATGGCTAAACCGCGCGTGATCTGGTTGATGTTGCCTGCGGCGGTGGTTGAGCAGACGCTGTGCGATCTGATGCCTTTGCTGGAAGCCGAAGACATCGTCATTGATGGCGGCAACTCCCATTACCGTGATGACATTGTGCGTGGACCTGAATTGCAGGCGTATGGCATTCATTACCTCGATGTGGGAACCAGCGGCGGCATTGCCGGGTTGGAGCGTGGCTACTGTCTGATGATTGGCGGCGAGCCCGCCATCGTCGCGCAATTGCAACCCATCTTCAGTGCGCTGGCACCCGGCGTATCGGCTGCAACGCGCACGCCTGGCCGAAAAGCGGGCAGTGGCAGCGCCGAAGAAGGCTTTCTGCACTGTGGTTCGTTCGGGGCCGGCCACTTTGTCAAGATGGTTCACAACGGCATCGAATACGCCATGATGGCCGCGTATGCGGAAGGGTTGAACATTTTGCGCAACGCCAATGTTGGCAAGGACGGGGGAAATAAGCCCGGGGAGGATGCCGAAACCACTCCGCTTCGCAACCCCGAGTTCTACCAGTTTGAGATGGATCTGCCCGAAATCACCGAAGTCTGGCGCCGTGGCAGTGTGATTGGCTCCTGGTTGCTGGATCTGACCGCGCAGGCCTTGGTGATCGACCCCGAACTCGCCAGCTACGGTGGCCGCGTCGCGGACTCGGGTGAAGGGCGCTGGACAATTCAGGCTGCGATTGACGAGGCGGTGCCTGTGCCGGTTCTCAGTGCCGCCTTGTTCGAGCGCTTCACGTCGCGCGGCAACGCCGACTTTGCCAACCAAATCCTGTCGGCGATGCGCCATCAGTTCGGCGGCCATGTCGAGAAGACCGCCGAGGCATTGAAATGAATCCCAACACAGAAAAACTCCACAGCCTGGGGCAGCGCCTCTGGCTCGACAACATGAGCCGTGAACTGCTGCTAAGCGGCACGCTGGAGCGCTACATTAAAGAGTTGTCGGTCACCGGCTTGACCTCGAACCCGACGATCTTTGAGCATGCAATCGGGGGTGGCACGTTGTACGATAAGGAGATTCAAGCGCTGGCCGGTCGGGGCCTGTCGGGCGAAGGGCTGTTCTTCGAGCTTGCGCTGCAAGATTTGACGCAGGCCGCCGACCTGTTTCGACCGATCTTTGACGCCAGCTCTGGAGCCGACGGCTGGGTCTCGCTCGAAGTTTCGCCGCTGCTCGCCCATGACACCGCTGGCACCATCAGGCATGCCGCGCAACTGCACGCACACGCCGCACGCCCCAACATTTTCATCAAGATCCCAGGCACGCCTGAAGGTATCCCGGCGATTGAGCAGTCGATCTTCAACGGTGTTCCGATCAATGTCACACTGCTCTTCTCGCGCGAGCACTATGTGGACGCAGCGCAGGCCTATATGCGCGGCATTGAGCGGCGTATCCAGACGGGGTTGAGCCCCAAGGTCGAATCCGTCGCCTCGCTGTTCGTCAGCCGGTGGGATGTCGCGGTGAATGCGGAAATCTCGCCGCCATTGCACAATCGCTTGGGCATTGCCATCGCCATGCGAACCTACAAGGCTTATCGCGAACTGCTCGCTTCTGACCGCTGGAAGAAGCTGGCCACGGCGGGTACACAGCCGCAGCGTCTGCTCTGGGCCAGCACCGGTACCAAGGATCCGGTCGAACGCGACACGCTTTACATCGAAGCCCTCATAGCGCCCAACACGATCAGCACGATTCCGGACAAGACGCTGCTGGCCTATGCCGAACACGGCAAGCTCGGTGCAGTGTTGCCCGTCGACGGCGGCTACGGCGACGCAGTGCTGGAGGAATTCAGGCGTGAGGGGGTTGACGACGAAGCGCTCGCACAGCGGCTGCAACGTGAAGGCGTTGAGGCGTTTGCCCAGTCGTGGAGTACGCTGCTGGCCCGAATCAAGGAAAAAACCCTGTGACGCAAGCCATGGCAAACCCGATCAATTCTCTTGGGAGTCCAGGGGCTTGCCCTAGCCCAGACAGCCGATTCGGGCCGCTATACTTGCGCGCTTCCACGGTGTTACCAGCCTCAAAAAGGCGTGGACTGACGCTTTTTTGTTAGTGAAAGGACGCATGGTGCAAAACATTATTTCGAGAACTCTGGTGTCTGGTGCAGTCGTGGTCAGCCTCGCTCTGGCAATCGTGACAATCCTGCCGCTTGCGGCGCAAGCCCAAACTGCCACGCCCGCCGCGCCCGCCACTACCGCCACTATGGCACCCGTGACGCCTGCACTGCCCACACTCACCCCCGTTCCCGCACCCGGTGCGGCCAAAGCAGCCCCGAAAGAGGCTGCCGAGAATCCCTACGGCCTGGAAGCGCTGTGGAAAACCTCTGACTGGATCGCCAAGGGCGTTTTATTGCTGCTGCTGATCATGAGCGTTGCCAGTTGGTACATCCTGGTCGTCAAGCTGTTGGAGCAGGCCAAGATCAGCCGCCAAGCCAAAGCCGCCACCAAAGATTTCTGGTCTGCAGGTACCGTCGAGCAGGGCGCTGCTGCGCTGGAGAAAACCAGCCCGTTCCGTTTTATTGCCGATGCCGGCCTGGAAGCCACCCAAAAGCACCAGGGCCTGATGGGCCACGTGCCGTTGAACGACTGGGTCACCATGAGCATTCAGCGCGCGGTAGATCGGATTCAAAGCAGCGTGCAAGGTGGCTTGTCGGTACTGGCCACGGTTGGATCCATTTCACCGTTCGTGGGCCTGTTTGGCACGGTGTGGGGCATTTATGGCGCGCTGACTGCGATTGGCATCTCGGGCCAGGCCTCCATCGACAAAGTGGCCGGCCCGGTGGGCGAGTCGCTGATCATGACCGCCATCGGCCTGGCCGTTGCCGTGCCCGCCGTGCTCTCGTACAACTGGCTGGTGGGCCGCAACAAGACGGTGATGGAAGACGTGCGTGCCTTTGGCGGCGACCTGCATGCGGTGATTTTGGGTTCGGCCAAAAAAGCTTGACTCGTCTGAAAAAGTCAATCCAACTTTTCAGGACATCACTATGTCAATGAACGTCGGCCCCGCCAGCGGCGAAGACGAGGTCATGTCGGCCATCAACACCACGCCCCTGGTGGACGTGATGCTGGTGCTGCTCATCATCTTTCTGATCACCATCCCGGCAGTCACCACCTCCATCAAGCTGGAGCTGCCCAAAGAGCGCATTGAGGTGCGCGAAACCAAGCCCGAAAACGTCATCATCTCAGTTGACAAGACCGGCAACGTTTTCTGGTACGACCAGCGCATGCCCAATGTCAACGCCCTAGTGGACAAGCTCAAAAAAGTCTCCACACTGGACCCGCAGCCTGAAGTGCAGATTCGCGGTGACTTGGGCTCACCCTACGAAGGTGTGGGCAAAGTGCTGTACGCCTGCCAGCGCGCAGGCATTGTCAAAGTCGCCTTCATTACCGAGCCACCCCCGCTGGACGGCTGACCATCAAGCACCACACGAGGGACACTGTATGGCCATGAACATCGGAAAATCCAGCCTCAATGACGAGCCGCAAGTCATGATGGAAATCAACACCACGCCGCTGATCGACGTGATGCTGGTGCTCCTGGTGATGCTGATCATCACCATCCCCATCCAGTTGCATGCCGTCAACCTGGAGATGCCGGTCGGCACGCCACCGACCAATCTGGTCAAGCCCGAAAAAATCCAGATCGACATTGACGAGAAAAGCACCGTCTATTGGCAGGGCCTGCCGGTGACGCAGCAGGAGCTGGACAGCAACATGAAAACTGCGGCCGCCCAGTCCGTGCAGCCGGAAGTGCATGTGCGGCCCAACAAGGCCTCTCAGTACGCGGTGTTTGCCAACGTGCTGTCGTCCAGCAAGCGTCTGGGGTTGACCAAAATCGCCGTGATCGGCAGCGAGCAGTTCGTCCAATGAGTACCGCCATCCTCAACCCGGAGTCCCATATGGGCTCCAGCTACCGGTACCAGCCCAAGGACTCGTCCAAGCGCTATACCGGCATCATTTTTGTCGTGCTTCTGCATGCGGTGCTGGGCTATGCGCTGGTGTCAGGTTTGGCTCGCAAGGGGCTGGACATCATTAAAAAACCGCTGGAAGCGGTGGTGATTCAGGAGGTGATCATTCCGCCCCCGCCACCGCCCCCACCCCCGCCGCCCAAAGAAATCAAACCGCCCGAGCAAAAGGCGCCCAAAGTCGAGGCCCCGCCGCCGCCATTTGTGCCGCCGCCTGAAGTGGTTGTTACCCCCAGTACAGCGCCCACGATCGAGGCCTCCGTGGCTCCACCTCCCGCTCCGGTTGTCATCGCGCCGCCGCCGCCTGTCGTGGTGGAAGCGCCGCCGGCACCGCCCGCACCGCCGGCCCCGCCGGCCCCGCCCAAACCAAATCGGGCGGACATCGCCGTAGCCTGCCCCACGCAAGTGCCGCCAGAAATGCCCCGCAAGGCGATTCAAGACGGCGCAACGGGCGTGGTCAAAGCCAAAGCGCTGATCAAAGACGGCGTGGTCAAAGAAGTCACCATCCTCTCAGGCCCCCGGGTTTTTCACGCGGCTGTACGCGCCGCCATGCTGCAATACAAATGCTCGTCGGACGCAGGTGCCGAGGGCATTGAGGCCACGCAGGAGTTTGCGTTTAAAACCGAGTGAAGTCGATGGTGTGAAGCGGTATTTGCAAGCTTTTGTGCAGCCACCTTGATCGGTGGCTTTGCTTTTTAGTGCGTCGATTTTTTTGGCTATCCGGATTTGAGTGTGTTTCCGGGTGATTTTTAGCTTGTTGTAATTTTTTCTTAAAACCGGATTTTGTTGTTGCATTAGTTGCTTTGTCTCGCTGCAACGAAACCGGATTACATTGTGAACGCAAGGAAAAATATGGAACTCTTCTCTGCACTCGGATTTCACTGGAACAGGTCAGTCGTGCCTAGCGTGGTGCCGACTCACTCGATCGAGCGAGTAGCTTTCCGCTTCCATCGTATGTTGCCCGAGTTCGTTTGGGATGCCTGCGTGCTTGAAGGCAATCCATTCACTTTTCCTGAAGTCAAAACCCTGCTGGATGGTGTGACCATCGGTGGACGGAAAATCTCTGACCAGGAACAGGTTCTCAATCTGGCGACCAGCTCCAAACACCTTTTGGCGCTGGTGAAGGCAGACAAGTTCTCCATGGATAAAGTGACGTTCACTGAGCTGCATGGCCTTGTCGCCCGTAAAGAAGCCCTGGAGTGGGGCCACTTTCGGGGTGAGGGTCAAGAGACGGGCTACACGCCTGATGTCGGCCTGGGTGAGCATGGACGATACACCCCGCTGGCGACCATTGCCGGTGCGCCAGAGTTAAACCGTGTCTTTGCCAGTGGACTGCAAGCGCTTGAAGGAGAGGTGCAACAACCGTTTGAGAAAGCCGCAGCCTTTTTCTTGTTTGGTGCCTTGCAACAATTCTTCTTTGATGGCAACAAGCGCACCTCACGTTTCATGATGAATGGCATCCTGATGTCAGCGGGCATTGATGCGATCAGCGTCCCCGCAGCCAAGGCGCAGGAGTTCAATGAAAACATGGTTCGGTTTTACTTGGAAAAGGATGCCACTGAAATGTTGGCCTTCCTGGTTGATTGCCACCCTGACGCACAGCAGATTCAGGCAGCCAATTAAGGGGCATTTTTGCCCCTTTTTCTCACGCATGCCCACTCCGAAGCGCCATCTGCAAAAAATTAGGCTCCCCCTCTAAAACAGTGAGGCGTGAGCGCAACGCTTTACGCAATAAAACGGGTAATTTCTGTGGCATTTTTGTGTCTTTTCGGTAAAGTCGAAAGGGTTTGCTGTTGCATTTATGCATGGGAACAGTTGGGCGAAATCCTGGCTGATTGGGCAGCGAATTATTTTTGACTTTTTTTCCCTTGTTGTCTCTTTTGTCACCTTTCTTAAACCTGGAGAATCCATGAAAAAAAATCTAACTGTCAGACGAACGGTTCTCGCCCGCTCAGTCCTCGCGGCCTGCGGCGCAAGCGCTTTGGCGTTTATGGCTGCGCAACCTGTGCTGGCCCAGCCGGCACCGACATCGCTGAACCGTGTTGAGGTCACTGGCTCGGCAGTTCGCCGCACCGATGCGGAATCCGCGTTGCACCTTCAGGTTTTGACCAAAGAGGACATCGCACG
>JANOTE010000220.1:0-4179 GCA_031416195.1 Rhodoferax sp. | reverse complement strand
CAGCGGCTCAACGCCCTGGACAGAGACAGACAGGCCTGCGCCGCTCAACGTCTACGGCCGCACCAAGCTGGAAGGCGAGCAGTTGATCCAGGCCAGTGGCTGCAAGCACCTGATCTTCAGAACCAGTTGGGTCTACGGCGCGCGCGGCGGCAACTTTGCCAAAACCATGCTCAAACTCGCGCAGGAGCGCGAGGTGCTCAAGGTTATTAACGACCAGATTGGCGCGCCGACAGGTGCCGAACTGCTGGCGGATGTGACCGCCCACGCGATTCGCCATGTCACGGCGGCAAGCGCTGTGGCCTCATCGAACGTGTCTGGAACGTATCATTTAGTCGCGAAAGGGCAAACGTCGTGGTTTGAGTATACAAAAGAAGTTCTAGCCCTCGTAAACAGTACACAAATAGCTACTAAATTAGTAGTAAAAACAGTCGAGCCAGTGCCCACCTCTGCGTTCCCTACAGCAGCGCAGCGCCCGCTCAACTCCCGGCTGAACACCGCTAAACTTGAAGCCACATTTAATCTAACACTGCCTCACTGGAAGTCGGGCGTGGCGCGAATGCTCACCGAACACATAGCAAAACAAATCTGAACAACCCAGCATGACACAGCGCAAAGGCATCATCCTCGCCGGTGGCTCGGGCACCCGCCTGCACCCCGCCACTTTGGCTATCAGTAAGCAGTTGCTGCCGGTATACGACAAGCCGATGATCTACTACCCCTTGAGCACGCTCATGTTGGCGGGTATGCGAGACATCCTCATCATCAGCACCCCGCAGGACACACCGCGCTTTGACCAACTGCTGGGCGATGGCAGTCAATGGGGTATCAATCTGAGTTATGCCGTTCAGCCCAGCCCAGACGGATTGGCGCAGGCATTCATCATTGGCGACAAATTTGTCGGCAATGGCCCCAGCGCACTCGTGTTGGGCGACAACATTTTTTATGGCCACGACTTTGCGCCGCTGCTCGCGGGGGCCGATGCCAAAGTGCACGGAGCCACCGTGTTTGCCTACCATGTGCATGACCCCGAGCGCTACGGCGTGGTGGCGTTCGATGCATCAGGGCGGGCCAGCAGCATTGAAGAAAAACCCGTCAAGCCCAAGAGCAATTTTGCCGTGACGGGCCTGTATTTCTACGACAACCAGGTCGTCGACATCGCCAAGTCGATCAAGCCCAGCGCGCGCGGCGAGCTGGAAATCACCGCAGTCAATCAGGCCTATCTCGATTTGCAACAGCTCAACGTCCAAATCATGCAGCGCGGCTACGCGTGGCTCGATACCGGGACGCACGACAGCCTTTTGGAGGCCAGCCAATTTATCGCTACTCTGGAACGCCGCCAGGGGCTGAAGATCGCCTGCCTTGAAGAAATCGCCTGGCGCCACGGGTTTATCACCGATGAGCAGTTGGAAACGTTGGCACAGCCCCTGAGCAAGACCGGTTATGGCCAGTACTTGAAGCGCTTGCTGATAGAGGGCAAACGCAGCGAGGAATTGACCCAGAGAAGACACGGCGACCGCAGGCTGGCGGGAACTGTCGGCGAGCCATGAAAGTCACCGCCACCGCCATCCCCGAGGTGCTGATCATCGAGCCTAAAGTATTTGGCGATGAGCGTGGTTTTTTTTACGAAAGTTTCAACCAGCGCGCCTTCAACGAAGCCACCGGTTTGGCGCATAATTTTGTGCAAGACAACCACAGCCGCTCCTCCAAAGGCGTGTTGCGCGGTTTGCACTACCAGGTTCAGAACCCGCAGGGTAAGTTGGTGCGGGTAGCGCGAGGCTCAGTATTTGATGTTGCCGTCGACATTCGCAAGTCTTCTCCAAGCTTTGGACAGTGGGTCGGTGTAGAACTTTCAGAGCAAAACCATCGCCAACTCTGGGTGCCTACAGGGTTTGCCCATGGTTTTTTGGTGACGAGCGATTCAGCAGATTTTCTGTACAAGACGACTGACTATTACGCGCCGCAGTTTGAACGGTGCATCGCTTGGGATGATGCGGCGATTGGGATCGAGTGGCCTGCTGGGTTAGCGCCGCAGCTCTCAGCCAAAGACTCGACCGGCTTACTTTTGGCAGCGGCGGAAGTATTTCAGTGATCCCTTAATGACCCAGAAAGTCGCACTCATCACCGGCATCACCGGCCAGGATGGCTCCTACTTGGCCGAGCTGCTGTTGAGCAAAGGCTACATCGTTCATGGAATCAAGCGCCGCGCCAGTTCGTTCAACACGCAGCGCATCGACCACATTTACCAAGATCCGCACGTCGAAAACGCGCGATTCAAGTTGCACTACGGTGACTTGACTGACACCAGCAGCCTGATCCGTATTGTGCAAGAAACCCAGCCTGATGAAATTTATAACCTGGGGGCACAAAGTCATGTAGCGGTCAGTTTTGAGAGCCCCGAGTACACCTCTGATGTCGATGCCATGGGCACTCTGCGACTGCTCGAAGCCATCCGAATCTTGGCCCTGGAGAAGAAAACCCGCTTCTACCAGGCCAGCACCTCGGAGTTGTATGGGCTGGTGCGTGAAACCCCCCAGCGCGAAACGACACCTTTCTATCCACGCAGCCCCTATGCCGTGGCAAAACTTTATGCGTATTGGATGACCGTCAACTACCGTGAAGCGTATGGCATCTACGCGTGCAACGGCATTCTGTTCAACCACGAAAGCGAGCGTCGGGGCGAAACCTTCGTGACCCGCAAAATCACGCGAGGATTGGCCAACATTGCGCAAGGGTTAGACCAGTGCCTTTACATGGGCAATATGGACGCTCTGCGCGACTGGGGCCACGCAAAAGATTATGTTCGCATGCAGTGGTTGATGTTGCAGCAAACGCAAGCGAAAGACTACGTCATTGCGACCGGCGTGCAGTGCAGCGTGCGGGAGTTTGTCCAAAAAGCGGCAGGCAACTTGGGGCTGGATATTGCCTTCGAGAACCACGGCGTTGATGAACATGCGGTGGTGACAAAAATTGTTGGCGATCTCGCGCCCGCAGTGAAAGTGGGTGATATTGTCGTGAAAGTGGATGCGCGCTATTTCCGCCCCACGGAAGTGGAAAGTCTGCTGGGTGATGCAGCAAGGGCTAAGGCGGATCTTGGCTGGGCGCCTGAAATCACGCTGAACGCGCTGATTGAGGAAATGGTTCAAAGTGATCTAAACCAGGCCAGGCAACAAGCCTTGCTGAAAAGCCACGGTTTTGCGGTCGCCGTGAGTCAAGAATCCTGATGGAACCGATCAGGCCATGCTAAAAGCCGGAAATATCTTTGTGGCAGGCCACACCGGAATGGTGGGCAGCGCCATTGTTCGCACGCTATTGGCGCAGGGTGTCAAATCATCGCAGTTGCTCACCCGCACGCACGCTGAGCTTGATCTGTGCAACCAGCAAGCGGTCGTTGACTTTTTCGCCTTTCACCAAATTGCACAGGTCTATCTCGCAGCCGCCAAAGTGGGCGGGATTTATGCCAACAGCACTTACCCCGCCGAGTTCATCTATCAAAACTTGATGATCCAGGGCAATGTCATTCATGCTGCGTATATCCATGGCGTGCAAAGGCTGCTTTTTCTGGGCAGCAGTTGTATTTACCCACGCCTTGCACCCCAGCCCATGCGCGAAGATGCTTTGCTGAGTGGCCCGCTTGAGCCGACCAACGAGCCGTATGCCATTGCCAAAATTGCGGGCATCAAGCTGTGCGAAAGCTATAACCGCCAATATGGCCGCGACTACCGCAGCGTGATGCCGACAAACCTCTATGGCCCGGGTGACAACTACCACCCATTGAGCAGCCATGTCATACCTGCATTGATCCGGCGCTTCCATGAAGCCAAGCAAGGCGGGGCGGCAGAAGTGGCGATCTGGGGTACTGGCACCCCCCGGCGCGAGTTTTTATATGTGGACGATATGGCAGAGGCCAGTGTGTTTGTCATGAATTTGCCATCGGCAACTTACAAGAGCGTGGTCTCACCAAATCAAAGCCACCTGAACGTCGGGTATGGAGCCGATCTCACCATCGCAGAACTAGCGCAAGCAGTTGGACAAGCCGTGGGTTTCCAAGGCAGGATCACTTTTGACGCCACCAAGCCAGACGGTGCACCGCGCAAATTGATTGATAGCAGGCGGTTGAATAGTTTGGGGTGGATGCCGAAGATTAGTCTTTTGATGGGGTTGGCTAGTGCCTATGCCGAC
>JANOTE010000219.1:0-2315 GCA_031416195.1 Rhodoferax sp. | reverse complement strand
CAGCATGGAGATCAAATCGTTGCGCGGCTCGGCATTCACCCGCTGGTTCCACAGCCGGGTGAAGTAGGTCAGGCAGTTCTCCAGCTCATCCCGGCGCGCCTCCAACGATGGCATCAAGCGGCCTGGCCCCACAGCCGATGTCGTCACGTCAGACCAGTAAGTGAGCAGCTTGCGCTGTTCAAACGGAAAATCAAACAGTGTGGCCAGCATTTGCGTGGTCAGCTCAATCGACACGCGCTCGACCCAATTAAACGTCTCGTTGCATGGCAGCTCGTCCAGCACTTTGGCGGTGCGGCTGCGGATGGTGCTCTGCATCGTTGCCAAGTTGGCCGGGGCGACGATATTGCTGACGCTTTTGCGCTGCAAGTCATGCTCAGGCTGATCCATGGCGATGAAGCTGGGGCGCCGCTGCGCCATCGGCTCGTCAAAGATGACGATACCGCCTTTGGCCCAGTCGGACGAGTAGATGCCGTGGTTTGTGTCGACATGCATGATGTCGGCGTACTTCGTGACCGACCAAAAGCCGCCGTTGATCGGGTTGGTCTGGAAATGCACCGGCGCATCGCGGCGCAGGCGCTCAAAATAGTAGCCCACCGTGTCGTCCTGAAACAGACGCGGCTTACTGACATCGATGCGCTCCAGCGGCATCGCAAAGGCCTCGCTGCGAGCCTCAGCGTGGACGCGGCCCGTGTGTGCTGATGCGCTCATTAAGGTGGACTCGGGCACAGGTGATCTCCATTTTCTGCAATGAGGCTGAATGATGCATTGATTTGCCGGTGCAGTGCAAGCACCTGCATGACAGGCGCTACAGCGTTCAATGGTTGCCTATCAACTCAATAAAATTAACTTGGGAGTTAATTTTTTCTGAAATTCTTCAATGAGAGAACAATTATATGACGTTTAAGGCTTTAGCCCACGAAAAATATGCACAATATGCTACTATTTTAATAGTATATCTCGCAACCTTACCGCAGACCATTGGCCGTGTTGCCACAGGCCCTGGGTGCTGGGTACCTGGTCTAGCAGCAGCAGCTTAATCAACGGCGCCAGCAGCGTGGTATCGGGCTTGGCCAGCAGCACAAAACGCGGTTCTTCGATCGGCGCAAGCTCCTCAAGCTGGCCTACCCAGTCGAGTTGGGTCAGCGCCTCCAGTGCAGGTGCGAGCTGCAGCGGGTCGACGCGAAGCCGCTTGGCCAATTGACTGGCAGTGAGCCCCCGCGCATCGGTCTGCGCAGCCTGATCAAGTTGCTGCAGGGACTCCATCGCCAACTGAAACTGCCAGCCCCGCGCGCCCGCACGCCGCGCAACCCCGGCCAGCAGGCTGGGCAAGTACGCAGCAATAACTGCACCCATCAGCACGATCAGCCACGCCAGGTAAATCCACACCAGCAGAATCGGTGCGATGGCAAACGCGCCGTACATCACCGAATAGGTGGGCATCAGGCTGAGGTAAATCACCAGCAGCTTCTTGGCCAGACCAATGCCCACGGCGACAAAAAAACCGCCGCTCCAGGCGTGCGCCCACTTCACGTAGGTGTTGGGTACAAAGTGATAGAGCGCTGCCATGCCCGCCGCCAGCAGCACAAACTCCAGCAGGCCGAACAGAAACTGCACGCCGCCGGGCAAGCCGCCTACCAGCCCTTTGGACGCAGAAATGGCGTAAGACGTCAACGTCAAACTTGCGCCCAGCAGCAGTGGCCCCAGCGTGATGGCCGCCCAGTAAATGAAAACGCGCTGGCGCAACGGACGCGCCCGGCGCACGCGCCAGATCGCATTGAGCGTGTGATCGATCGTCAAGATCATGGCCAGCGCGGTGACGAACAGCACGGCGATGCCCACCGCGCCGAGCTGGCTGGCCTTGCCGGAGAACTGCGTCAAGTACCCCAAAACCTGGCGCGCAATGGTGTCGGGCACCAGGCTGTCGATCAGCCACTTTTGCAACACCGATTGCAGTGTGGAGAACATCGGAAACGCCGTGAACACCGCCAGCGCGACAGTGAAAAACGGCACCAGCGCGATGGTGGTGGTGAAGGTGAGGCTGCTGGCTGTCAACGGCAAATGGTCGCTGGCAAAACGCTCGCGCAAGGTCAGGGCAGTGCTCTTCCAGGGGAACTGGGACAGGGTCAATGGCAGGGACGACAGTGCGGACAGGTTCATGGTCGGTATGATGCCACTCCAATGACACAACATGAAAATACCCTGCGCCTGATTCGCACTTTAGCCGTCGGCAGCGTGCTAGGCTTGATCGTCCTGGGCCTGGCCTGGGAGTTGGTGCTGGCCCCCATCAAACCCGGCGGGTCGCTGTTGGCCCTCAA
>JANOTE010000218.1:0-2226 GCA_031416195.1 Rhodoferax sp. | reverse complement strand
TCAAAAACCCCTCACAGGGGAGAAAAACGGCCAAAAGGGCCTCGAGAATGGGCGAACTCGCGATATCGAATCGCCTGATTCCACTATCTGAAAATGTCAGCCACCTATCGCATCTGGCGATGAGTTGTTCAGACCATCCTTTACATGCAGCGCATTCAATCCGCACCAATCAACCTCGAAACCCCACCGCCGCCAGCGCCTTGGCTGGATGAATCAAGGTGCGCCGGCCATCCGCAGTTTTATCAGCAGTGTTTTTGATGACGGCTATGGCCTGTGCCGAGGTCAGCTCAGGCTTCACAGCCAGTATTTTGGCGGCGAGGTTGGCAACCTGGGGTGCAGCCATGGAGGTGCCAGAAAGCGCCACGCGTGAGCCACCGGGCACGTAGCTGTCAACTTGGTAGCCATTGGCGTGAACCAGTACGGTGGGGCCATAGCTGGTGAAGGCGGCTTCGTCGCCAGCTTTGTCCACGGCACCCACGGTAATCAGGTTGGGTAGCACGATGCTGGCGGGGTAGGCTTCGTTGAAACTGGCATCGTTGCCGCTGTTGCCTGCGGCGGCGACAAAGAGGATTTCGGAGGCGGTGGCCATCGCGTTTTTCAGCGCGTCCCACTGCATCTGGAAGTAGCCGCGGGCTATCGTTTTGCGCTCGGTCGCGTCGCGTCCGATGTTGCATTGCTCCAGCTCGGATTCTGCGCTGCGCACATTGCCGCTCCAGCTCATGTTGGCCACGCGCACGCCGTGTTTGCGCAGGTAGGCCACGTAGTCTTTGATGTTCTCCACGCCGCGCAGGGCCAGCTCTTGCGTGGGGCAGGGATCCGGCACCAGCGTGTGGCCAAACTCGATGCGCGCATTGACCAGGCGCGCATAGGGGTTGCCGGCCATGGTGATGCCCGCCACGTGAGTGCCATGCTGGTAGTTGCCTGTCATACGCAGTGCCTCGATGGCGGCTTTGTAGTCGGCGGGCTTAAGTCCAGACAGATAGTGTTTTACCTCAGCGGCTTCGGCGCTGTCGATATTGGATTGCGCATCCGACAGGCCTTTGCTGCGCGACTGCATCTGCGGCAATTGAGTTTGAATCGTCGCGGGGATGGGTAAAAGTTGCGCGCTGGATGGGCGGCTGTGCTGGTCAAACGCGATGAAGGCGGCCTGTGTGGCATCCGTCAAACTCGTGTCGCGCACGCGCTGGTCGGCCCACAAGGCGGGGTCGATGCCGCTGTCCCACACGGCCACCGCCACGGGCTTGAAGCTGCGGTTGGGCGGTAGCGCGACATCGCGCGCAGCCCAAATGTCGGGTTTGGCGATCTGATTGGCCTTGAGATAGGCGCTGTAGGTGGCGACCAGCGTATCTTTGAGCGGCAGCACATAGGTCAGCGTGAAGCGGCTGGAGACCATCGAGGGGGCCAGGTCAGAACTCAACTCCCCGGTTTTGTCGGCTACGGGCTGCAGCACTTCGCGCACACGCCCCAGCACCAACGCCTCACCCAGAAATTCTGCGGATGCCTTCATGCGCATCACATCGTTTTGAATCACGGCAAAGGGCATGGAATCAAGCTCAGCCCGAATTAGCCGGGCCACCTCGGCCTGGTAGGCGGCGTTGGGCGTGAAATCATATTTTTTCCCAGCTGCCACGATGGAGCGCGTGAGTAAGCCCGACAGCAGCTTGTCCGCAGGTTTGTCTTGCAGACTCTTGACCTGTGCGGTAAGGCCCAGCGCCTCATCAAAGCGCTCCTCAAGCAGCGCGATTTGCGCCAGCGTGCCGAGGTATTGGCGCTGGGAGGCGCTCTCGGCAATGTCGTACTTGGCCAGCACGCCGCTGTAGTCCCGTGCGATCAGTTTCGACAGCGGCTTGAAGCGTGCATCGTCCCGCACCAAGGCGGCCAGGTCGCCCTGCACCGGGTAGGTGAAAGTGGGAAGGTCAGCGGCTTTTTCAATGCGCTGTTTGGGCGCTTGAGCGCTGACAGATGTGGACGGAGCCACGGCGCAGGCCGTCAAAGTGGCGATGAGCAGCACCGCAGTGGCGACGTTAAGGACGCGTGAGGGGAGGCGATTTGGAGACATCATGCTCGGATTATGTTGTCACGTGGCCCCTGGGGATCGCTCCCAATAGTTGCTGTGTGTAAGCGTGCTGGGGCCGGTTGTAAATATCGTCCGAGCTGCCGCGCTCGACGATCTCACCCTGGCTCATCACAAGAATTTCGTCGGCCATGTACTTCACCACGGCCAGG
>JANOTE010000217.1:0-2647 GCA_031416195.1 Rhodoferax sp. | reverse complement strand
CTCAGGCGAGTGCCTGCCGCTCATCATCAGCGGCACGGTGACGGATGCGTCGGGTCGGATTTTGAGCGGCCAAACCGTCACCGCCTTCTGGTACAGCGTACGCCACGCCCAGCCGCTGGCGGTCGGCTTGAACTGCGCTTTGGGTGCCGCGTTGATGCGCCCCTACATCCAGGAACTGAGCCGCGTCGCACCGGACACCTTCATCAGTTGCTACCCCAACGCGGGCCTGCCCAACCCGATGGCCGAGACGGGTTTTGACGAAACCCCCGAGGTCACGTCGCGCCTGATCCGCGAGTTTGCCGAGCAGGGCCTGGTGAACATCGTGGGCGGCTGCTGCGGCACCACGCCGGATCACATCGCCGCCATCGGGCATGCGGTGCAGCCGCTGGCAACGCGCAGCTTACAGAAGAGTTTTTTCTACAAGGAAGCGGCTTGATTCGTTCGTCCATCTGGATTGCGCTGGCAGCAGTCGTGGTCATGGCCGCGAAGGGTACACAGGCTCAGACACCCAGCGTTCCGCGCTTTATTGAAGAAACCGACGCCTCGGGATTTCAAAGCCGGTTCGAAGGCGAGGGCGAATTTCTGGTGGGCGGTGGTGTGGCCACCTTCGATTGCGATGGTGACGGCCTGCCCGAAGTTTATGTGACGGCCGGCGTGAACCGTTCCAAGTTCTATCGCAATAAAAGCACGCGCGGTGGTCCCATAAAGCTCGTGGAGGAGCGCAGCGGGCTTGAGCTGACCAATGCCAACGGCGCGTATCCGCTGGACATAGACGGCGACGGCAACACCGATCTGGTGGTGCTGCGCGTGGGCGAGGTGCAAGTATTTCGCGGCCTGGGGGCTTGCAAATTTGAGCGCGCCAACACCGCTTGGAACGTCGTCACCAGCAACGCCTGGCACAGTGCGTTTTCGGCGACTTGGGAGCGCGGTCAAAGTTGGCCCACGTTGGCCATTGGCACTTACACCGACCGCAGCAAACCCGAATTTCCGTGGGGCAGTTGCACGCCGGGGCTGATGCTTCGCCCTGCGCCAGGAGGTAAGGGGTTTGCGTCGCCGCTGCCCTTAACGCCAGGCCACTGCGCGCTGTCCATGCTGTTCTCAGACTGGAATCGCAGTGGCGAAGCGGCCCTGCGGGTGAGCAATGACCGCGAGTATTACAAAGGCGGGCAGGAGCAACTTTGGAAGATGTCACCCAGCGCGCCACCCGCGCTCTACACCCCCGCCCAAGGCTGGAAGCCGCTGCAAATCTGGGGCATGGGCATCGCCAGCCATGACCTGGATGGCGATGGTTTCCCGGAAGTGTTTTTGACCAGCATGTCGGACAACAAGCTGCAAAAACTCGATGCGGGCAGTGAAGGAAAGTTGCCGACCTATTCTGACATCGCCTACAAACGCGGCGTCACCGCGCACCGCCCGTATGTGGGTGGCGACGTACATCCGTCCACAGCCTGGCATTCGCAGTTTGCCGATGTCAACCATGATGGTCTGGTGGATTTGTTCATTGTCAAAGGCAATATCTCCAGCATGCCGGACTTTGCCGCGCTGGACCCCAACAACCTGTTGCTGCAACAAGCCGATGGCCGATTTTTTGAAGCCGGTCATCTCGCGGGCATTGCCAGCGTGAAGCGCGGGCGCGGTGGCATGCTGGTTGATTTGAATGGCGATGGTTTGCTGGACATGTTTGTGGTGAACCGTTGGGACAACGCCCAGCTATGGCGCAATGTGGGCGCTGGCACCGCCGAAAAGCCGCTGCCGATGGGAGGCTGGTTGCAATTGCGTTTGACGCAAAGCGGGGCCAATCGCGATGCAGTCGGCGCTTGGGTGGAGGTTGATTTGGGCGAGGCCGCAAAACCCGCGGGAGGCCAACGCATCATTCGCCAGGAGCTGACCGTGGGCGGCGGCCATGCCAGCGGGCACTCGGGCTGGATGCATTTCGGCCTGGCAACCGCTACCGACGTAAAGGTCCGCGTGCAATGGCCCTTTGCGAGTTGGAGCGAGTGGCAAACCGTCGCGGCCAACGGCTTTTACATGATCGACAAAGAGCGCGGCGTGAAAGCCTGGAAGGCACCATGAATCGAATCATGAATCGATGGGCGGGCTTGATCGTCATGATGTGTACGGCGGGGCTTGCGTCTTCGCAGACCATCGCTCAAACAACGCCGTCAGCAGCGCCCGCCGCAAGCGCCTACAGCGCCAGCGTTGCCACAGAATGGTTTCAACTGGCACTCTTGCTCACTCAGCAAACCCCCGGCTTCAGCCCGCCCGTGGCGGCGCGCGCGTTCGCCTATTTGGGGTTGACGCTGTACGAATCCACCGTACACGGTATGCCGCAACACATCAGCCTGGCCGGCCAGTTGAACGAATTGAGTTCTCTGCCCCTCGCCCAGCCGGATGAGCCGCTGCACTGGCCCACCGTCGCCAACGCTGCACTGGCCACCATGACGCGCATGATGTTCGCTAGCGCCACGCCCGAGAACAAGGCCCGCATCGACCTGCTGGAGCGCAGCTTGCCACTGAAATTGAGCGTGGATTTTGATGCCAGCGCCGTGTCGCAAGAGATCACCCACCGCTCGCAGACCTTCGGCAAGCTGATGGCGATGGCCGTCATGACCTGGGCCCGCACCGACGGCGGCCACGAAGCCTGGGG
>JANOTE010000216.1:0-3297 GCA_031416195.1 Rhodoferax sp. | reverse complement strand
CTGCTGGCGCAGAATTTTGATGCCGTGTTTGTGGGCTGCGGCGCGCCTCGCGGGCGTGATTTGCAACAGCCGGGCCGGCAGGCGATCACGGAGAACATCCACATTGGCATTGACTGGCTGGCGTCAGTTTCATTCGGCCATATCACCAGCATTGGAAAGCGCGTTATTGTTCTGGGCGGTGGCAACACGGCGATGGATTGCTGCCGCTCGTCGCGCCGTCTGGGTGGCACCGACGTGAAAGTGATTGTCCGTAGCGGTTTTGATGAAATGAAGGCCTCACCCTGGGAGAAAGAGGATGCGCAGCATGAGGGCATTCCCATCATCAACTTCCACGTCCCCAAAACCTTCGAGCATGACAACGGCAAATTAATCGGCATGACGTTTGAGGTTGTCAAGGCGGTCTACAACGACAAGGGCGAGCGCAGTCTGGTGCCTGCGGGCGTGCCAGATGTGTTGGTGCCTTGTGATGCCGTGTTGATCGCCGTGGGTCAGGAAAACGCCTTCCCCTGGATTGAGAAAGATGCGGGTATTGCCTTTGACAAATGGGGCTTGCCGGTGTTGAACAAGGAGAGCTTCCAAGCCAGTATTCCCCACATATTTTTTGGTGGTGATTCTGCCTTTGGCCCTAAAAACATCATTACAGCCGTCGCACATGGGCACGAAGCGGCAGTGTCCATTGACCGGTTGCTCAACGGCGAAGACGTGAACCGTCGCCCTGACCCGATGACCAATCTGATGTCCGCCAAAATGGGCATTCATGAGTGGGCGTATGACAACGACACATCCAACGACCTGCGGTACAAAGTGCCTTGGGCCAAGGCGGAAATTGCCTTGGCCAGCATTAAGGTAGAAGTGGAACTGGGCTTTGACGCTGCGACTGCTTTTAAGGAGGCGCAGCGCTGCTTGAACTGCGACGTGCAGACAGTCTTCACCCAGGAAACCTGTATTGAATGCGATGCCTGTGTAGACATTTGCCCGATGGATTGCATCACCTTCACCGCCAACAGTGACGAGCCAGACTTGCGCACCCGCCTGAGTGCGCCAGCGTTGAACTTGAGCCAGGATCTTTACCTATCCGGCGTGTTGAAAACGGGCAACGTCATGGTCAAGGATGAAGACGTTTGCCTGCACTGCGGTTTATGCGCCGAACGCTGCCCCACCGGCGCGTGGGATATGCAGAAATTCTTGTTCAATACCACCAAGGCGGGTACGGCGAGTCGTGATGGCCAGCTAAAAGTCGCGCCAGGTCGCACAGGAGTGGCAGCATGAAGCGAATTGAAGCGGTTAACGACTTTGTCATCAAGTTCGCCAACGTGAATGGCTCTGGGTCTGCTTCGGCCAATGAGCTTTTTGCCAAAGCGATTTTGCGCATGGGCGTGCCTGTAAGCCCCCGGAATATTTTTCCGAGCAACATTCAGGGCTTGCCAACCTGGTACGAGGCGCGTGTCTGCGAAAAGGGGTACTTGGGCAGGCGCGGCGGCATCGACATGATGGTGGCGATGAACCCCCAGACCTGGGATGCCGATGTAGCCGAGATAGATGCCGGTGGTTATCTGTTTTACGACAGTACCAAGCCGCTGCCGAAGTCGAAGTTTCGCGATGACGTACACGTCATTGGTATGCCGCTGACCGAAATCTCCAACGCGATCTACCCCGATCCACGCCAGAGGCAGCTGTTCAAAAACATCATCTATGTGGGTGCCCTGAGCAAGCTGCTGGAAGTCGAGGCGGAAGTTATCGAAAAACTCTTTGCCGAGCAATACAAGGGCAAAGAGAAACTGCTTGATTCCAACGTGCGGGCGCTGCACCTGGGCCGAGACTTTGCCAAGGAGCATCTGGATGGCGCTTTGGGCATTCGTGTCCAGCGCACCGACAAAGTGGGCAACTTGATCTTGGTAGAGGGAAATGCTGCCGCAGCGTTGGGCTGCGTTTATGGTGGTGCTACCGTGGCTGCGTGGTACCCGATCACACCATCCTCATCGGTTGCTGAGGCGTTCCAAAAATACTGCGCCAAGTACCGGGTCGATCCGGCGACGGGTCAAAACAATTACGCCATCGTTCAGGCTGAGGACGAGATTGCCTCCATCGGCATGGTGGTGGGTGCCGGCTGGAACGGTGCCCGCGCCTTCACTGCCACCTCAGGCCCCGGCGTTTCGTTGATGACCGAGTTCATCGGACTGGCGTACTTCGCGGAGATCCCGGTGACGATCATCAACGTCCAGCGCGGCGGGCCGTCTACCGGCATGCCCACGCGCACCCAGCAGGCCGACATCCTGTCATGTGCCTACGCGTCGCACGGTGACACCAAGCACGTGCTGCTATTTCCAGAAGACCCGTATGAGTGCTTTGAACATGCAGCGGCGGCGCTGGATCTGGCGGACCGGCTGCAGACCCCCGTGTTTGTGATGACCGATCTTGACATCGGCATGAACCAGCGCCTGTGCAAGCCCTTCACCTGGGATGAGCGCCGCGACTATGACCGTGGCAAAGTCATGACTGCACAGGAGCTTGACTCCGGCAAGGATTTTGGCCGCTACAAAGACGTTGACGGTGACGGCATTGCCTGGCGCACACTGCCGGGCACGCATGCCACCAAGGGTAGCTATTTCACCCGTGGCACAACGCGAAATGCCTATGCCCAGTACTCCGAGCGTGGCCCGGATTACATCTACAACGTTGAGCGGCTTCTCAAAAAATTCAAAACGGCTGCGTCGTTGGTGCCACAACCCAAACTTCGCAGTGCAGCGCATAAAACCCGCCTGGGTGTGATCTATTTTGGCTCCACCAGTCCAGCCATGGATGAAGCGCTGGACGTACTGACCGACGCGGGCATCCATCTCGATGCGATGCGGTTATGCGCTTTCCCGTTCCCTTCCTCTGTCGCTGATTTTATTGCCGCGCACGAGCAGGTTTACGTGGTTGAACAAAATCGCGACGGGCAAATGCACACGCTGCTGGTCAGCGAGCTGGACATTGATCCTGCTCGCCTCGTGCGTGTACTGCACTTTGACGGCACGCCCATCACCGCCCGATTCATCACGGCCGCCGTCACTCGCCACGTCCACGTCCACGCCGCTGCCCTTGACCCTCATCGTAGGCATGCCAAGGCGGCAATCAAGGAGACCGTATGACCTATCTGGCCAAACCCCGGCTTCACCATCCTTCGTTGATGCCCAATGAGGTGGGGTACACACGGCGTGACTACGAGGGCAAAGTCTCGACCCTGTGCGCCGGGTGTGGGCATGACTCGATCTCGGCGGTCATCATCCAGGCCTGCTATGAATTGAATATCAAGCC
>JANOTE010000215.1:0-10278 GCA_031416195.1 Rhodoferax sp. | reverse complement strand
TGAGCAAGAGCCTGGGCAACGGCATCGAGCCGCAAGTGGTGAGCGGCAAGCTCGGCGCAGAGATCATCCGTCTGTGGGTGGCGGCCAGCGACTACTCGGGCGACATCGCGGGTGACGACAAAATCCTGGCGCGCGTGGTCGACACCTACCGGCGTGTGCGCAACACGATGAAATTTCTGATGGCCAACATCAGCGACTTTGACCCGGCAATTGACGCGGTTCCAGTCGATCAAATGATCGAGATCGACCGCTACGCCGTGTCGCGGGCGGCGCAACTTCAGGCTGACATCATTGCGCATTACGAGGTGTACGAGTTCCACCCGGTTGTGTCCAAACTGCAAATTTATTGCAGCGAAGATTTAGGCTCGTTCTATCTGGATGTTTTGAAGGATCGCCTCTACACCACTGCGGCTAAGTCGTTGGCTCGGCGCTCAGCGCAAACCGCCCTGCACGCCATCACGCACGCCATGTTGCGCTGGATGGCCCCGTTCTTGAGTTTTACGGCAGAAGAAGCCTGGACGTTGATTGGTAACACGCCGAGCATCTACACAGAAACCTACGCAAAGCTTCCCACGCCAGACGACGCGCTGCTCGCCAAATGGAGCCGCATCCGCGAGATCCGAGATTCTGCCAACAAGGAGATTGAAACTTTGCGCGCCGATGGAAAAATCGGATCATCTCTTCAAGCTAACGTTACTTTAGAACTTACCGCTCAGCCTCTCTTAGATGTCAATTCTCTCGGCGAAGACCTTAAGTTTGCATTTATTGTTTCTGAAATTGAAGTGTTCGCAGGCGATGTTTTAACTGTTCAAGTAAAGCCTTCAACCGCCACAAAGTGCGAGCGCTGCTGGCATTACGTTGCTGACGTTGGCGCAGACGCGGCGCATCCCGCAATCTGTGGCCGTTGCATCAGCAACCTGCACGGCGCGGGCGAAGTGAGGACATTTGCGTAATGGCGAAATCTAGCAACACCTCCGGCAGCGGCATGCTCACTTGGCTGGGCCTGGCGCTCATCATTCTGCTGGCCGACCAGTTCACCAAGGTGCTGATCGTTGGCAACTATGCCTTGGGCGACAGCACGTACGTGACGAACTTTTTCAACGTCGTGCGCGCGCACAACACCGGTGCCGCGTTTTCGTTTCTGGCGGGTGCGGGCGGCTGGCAGCGCTGGTTCTTCACCGCCATTGGCGTGGTGGCGGCGATCTTCATGGTGTGGATGCTGAAGTCGCACTCTGGGCAAAAGCTGTTTTCATTCGCTATCTCGCTGATTTTGGGCGGCGCGATTGGCAATGTGATTGACCGCCTTTGGCACGGCTACGTGGTGGACTTTTTGGATTTCCACTGGAAGACGATGCACTTCCCTGCGTTCAACGTTGCCGACAGCGCCATCAGCGTCGGCGCGGTTTGCCTGATCCTGGATGAGCTGCTGCGCGTGCGCCGGGCCAAGTCCTAACATCATCCGACCTTGACCCACTGCTGAACCTGCTGTGTTGTCCCGCTCAACGGTGAAGGATGATGCTCACTGCAGGGCGCGCACGAGTTCCATCACTGCATCCGCAAAAACCTGCGGCACTTCCTGCGGCAGGTTGTGGCCCACGCCGTGTACCACGCGGTGCTCACGCGCGCCGGTGAACAAATGACCATGCTGCGAGGCCGGGGCGACCGGGCGCACGCCGTCGTCCGCCCCATCAAACGTGATGCTGCGCACGGTGATGGGCGGCTGTGCGGCCAGGCGGCGCTCAATCTCCAGCAGCGCCAGGTCGCCTGCTGCCAGCGCGTACCGGTGGCGATAGGATTGGATGACGACGTCCACAAAGTCGGGGTTGTCGAACGCGGCGGCGCTGCGCTCAAACGTGGCATCGTCAAAGGCCCAGGTGGGCGACCAGAGCTTCCACAGAAGTTTGCAGATGCCGCGCCGATCCATGGCCAGACCGGCACGTCCGCGCTCACTGTGAAAGTAGTACTGGTACCAATAACTGCGTTCGTTTTCAGGCGTGTCGGGCACCATGGACTGGGCAATGTTTTGAATGTTGTAGCTGTTGAGCGAGACCAGGCCCGCGCAGCGCTCTGGCCACAGTGCGGCCACCACGCAGGCGGCACGGCCACCCCAGTCGTAGCCTGCCAGCACGGCTTTTGAAACCTGCAGCGCGTCCATCAATTCACGCAGGTCATTGCCCAGCGCCGCCTGCTCGCCAGAGCGGGGCGTTGCGTCACTCAAGAATCGCGTCGCCCCAAAGCCACGCAGGTACGGCACGTACACGCGGCAGCCCTGCGCCGCCAGCAGCGGCACCACCTCGGCATAGGCGTGAATGTCATACGGGAAGCCGTGCATCAGAAACACCGGCGGGCCATCGGCTGGGCCTGCCTCATGCAGCGCCACGCTGAGTGCGCCAGCGTGGATGTTTCGGGTCGTGAGAGTGGAAGTCGTGGAGATCATATTTGCTATTATTGATATAGCTAGTCGTGTATGTTATACGGGAGGCAAGGGCTTATTTTATTGTGAAAATCGTCAAAATAACCTTAATTTCATTAAAAATTAACCTGAGAGTTAATTTTTACATATTTCGAGCCGTTCAACTCAGTGCGCCGTCAAAACAGCACCACGCCGCGAATCGACTCGCCGCGCTTCATCAAGTCGAACCCCTTGTTGATGTCTTCCAGCGGCATGGTGTGGGTGATGAGGTCGTCAATATTGATTTTGCCGTCCATGTACCAATCCACAATTTTTGGCACGTCGGTGCGGCCCCTGGCACCGCCGAAGGCCGAACCTTCCCACTTGCGACCCGTGACGAGCTGAAATGGCCGTGTCGAAATCTCGGCACCCGCTTCGGCCACGCCAATGATGATGCTGCGGCCCCAGCCCTTGTGCGTACATTCCAGCGCCTGGCGCATGACTTTGGTGTTGCCGATGCACTCGAAGCTGTAATCCGCGCCGCCATCGGTGAGCTGTACGATGGCATCGACCACATTCTCCACCTCGGTCGGGTTGATGAAATGCGTCATGCCGAACTTGCGTGCCATCGCCTGGCGCGCGGGGTTGATGTCCACGCCGATGATCTTGTCCGCGCCCACCATCTTCGCGCCCTGAATCACGTTCAGCCCAATGCCGCCCAGGCCAAACACCACCACGTTCGCGCCCGCCTCCACCTTGGCCGTGAACAGCACTGCACCGATGCCGGTCGTCACGCCGCAGCCGATGTAGCAGACCTTGTCAAACGGCGCGTCCTTGCGAATTTTGGCCAGCGAGATTTCAGGCGCGACGGTGTAATTGCTGAAGGTGGACGTGCCCATGTAATGAAAAATCGGCTTGCCATCCAGGCTGAAGCGGCTGGTGGCATCGGGCATCAAACCCTTGCCCTGCGTGCCACGAATCAACTGGCACAGATTGGTTTTGCGCGACAGGCAAAATTTGCAGGTGCGGCACTCCGGCGTGTAAAGCGGAATCACATGATCGCCCTTTTGCAGCGATGTCACGCCCGGCCCCACATCCACCACAACGCCCGCACCTTCGTGGCCCAAGATCGCCGGGAAGATGCCTTCCGGGTCGGCCCCACTGAGCGTGTAATAGTCGGTATGGCAAATGCCCGTGGCCTTGATCTCCACCAGCACCTCGCCGAACTTTGGGCCTTGCAGGTCAACGGTTTCAATGGTCAGCGGTGCGCCTGATTTCCAGGCGACGGCAGCTTTGGTTTTCATGGGTTAGTTCCAGCGGTTACTTCGATGGCATTCGACGACACATTATCCATTCGCAAGTATCAGTTAGATGCCCAGCGCTGGTGTCGGGCAGCGCCTGTGGGCGTGCCCTGTCGCGAAAGGAGATTAACGAGACTAGCTCAAGTCTTTGACCGTCGTGCTTGGCCCGTTGGTTTGAACGGACTTGATCCCGTTGTCACGCCCCGACTCATCCTTGTACATCTGGCTGGTGCCGATGATCTGATGGTTGCCCGCTTTGAGGTTGAAGTAACACCGCCCGTCCTTCGAGGCGTTGCGCTCGTAGCGGGCTGCATCAGGGCTATTTTTTTGCACCGACGCAATGCCATTGCTGGCCGATGCCTTGGCATCATATTGCTCGCTGCGCAGAATCACCTCGCTGTTGCCCGCCTTCAAAACGAAGGAGAATTGACCTTTGTCCGTTTTTGTGAGTTCGTACCAACCAGCCATAAATGATCTCCAGTGTTGATTTAGGAGTTGCCATAATAACCGTGGCGATAACGCTGTCCAGAGATCGCATCGGTCGCATCAGCGCCTGCCACAATCCCAGAATGCATACCGCCGCATTTTCTGCAACATCGCCGATGACCGCGCAGCGCGCAACTGAGATTGCCGCCTCGTTCGACCTTCGCTTGCTGCCGGTCGATTTTTACGCCAACCCCTACCCGGTGTATGACGTGCTGCGTTGCGAGCAGCCGATCCGCAAGATGCCCGATGGCTCCTATTTTCTGACGCGTTACGCCGATCTGGTGACGGTGTACCGCGATGCGCAGACCTTCAGCTCCGACAAACGGGTGGAGTTTGGCCCGAAGTACGGCGCAACCTCGCCCTTGTTTGAGCACCACACAACCAGCCTGGTGTTCAACGACCCGCCGTTGCACAGCCGCGTGCGCCAGCTGATCATGGGTGCGCTGGCGCGGCGCAGCATTGACGCGATGCAGCCCGCGCTGATCACCCTGGTCGATCACCTGCTGGACCGGCTTGAATCCAACGGCGGTGGCGATTTAATCGAAGAATTTGCCGCCGCCATTCCGATCGAAGTGATTGGCAACCTGCTGGGAGTGCCGCGCGCTGACCGCGGCCCGCTACGCGGCTGGTCGTTGGCGATTTTGGGGGCGCTTGAGCCGCAGTTGAGCGCGGCGCAGCAAGCTCTTGGCAACCTGGCCGTCACCGAGTTCAGCGCGTACCTGCGCGACTTGGTGGCCGAGCGGCGCAAGCGCCCTGGCGAGCCACAGCATGATGTGTTGACGCGGCTGATTCAAGGTGAAAGTGCAGGTGAAATTCTCAGCGAATCCGAGCTGTTGCAGAACTGCATCTTCATCCTGAATGCGGGGCATGAAACCACCACCAACCTGATTGGCAACGCGCTGGTGGCGCTGCAAGCGTGGCCCGACGAGAAATTTAAACTGCTCGACACAATGAGCCAGGGCACCGCAGATTCAGTGACAGTCGATCTGGACTTGGCGGTGGACGAGTTCCTGCGCTTTGAATCCTCCAACCAGCTTGGCAATCGCCGTGCGCTCAAAGTTTGCAAGATTGGCGATACCGAGCTGCCGCAAGGCGCGTTGCTCACCCTGTGCATTGGTGCTGCCAACCGCGACCCGGCGCAGTTCATCAACCCCAATTCGCTGGATTTGAGTCGCGGTGACGCCCGCGCGGGCGCAGCACCCAATCGCCATCTGGCCTTTGGATTCGGCATTCACCAGTGTGCGGGCTTGAGCCTGGCGCGCCTGGAAGGCCGTATCGCCATCGGGCGCTTTTTGCAGCGTTTACCCAATTACCGACTCACGCTGGCCCCTGCACGAGGTGGGCGGGCGAGGTTTCGGGGGTTCCTGTCAGCACCGTTCGCAGTGGATTAAAATTAACCTTCAGGTTAATTTTTACTGAAAAATGACTGAAAACCCAATAATTTAATCTATTTTAAGCCTCTGGCTCCCGTATAAATTGCACAATACGCTATAAATATAATAGTATTTTGAACGCGTCCCCGCGCTCGGATGCCTCTGAAGTGATGGGGTGAATGATGCGCTGTGTACTGTGATGCACGCCATTTGTGACGCATGACCGATTGCGAACTAAACCGCTTAAGTGTGACTTTTTCCTGATGCAATTAGTGCCTGAAATCCATAAACTGGACGCATCAAATCAGGAGGCACCCATGCTACTTTTCTCACTCATCGCTCTGGCTGTCGCAGCCGCCCTGGTACTCGCACTGGCTCTGGCAGCCTCGGCCTCCCCGGTTCGGGTGGATGCCAATTTAAAGCATGACGGCGATGAAGCGCCGATCAAGCCGATCAACATGAAATCGAAAACCTTTGTCACTACGCACCAGGGCGTGTCAAAAGCGAGCGTTCCGGTGATATCCGCCGCAGGCATGCAGTGAGGCAATTAAAGCCCCCCAGAAAAAAGCCCGCATATGCGGGCTTTTTTCTGGGCCTGGCCGAATCGGGCCAAGCGGTTTGCGTTGCGCCGAATTACTTCTTCGCAGCGCTGGCAGGTGCGGCGGCGGCGGCTGGCTTGCCGTCGGTCGCTGCAGCGTTGGCCACAGGCTTGGCTTCTTTGGCAGCTTTAGCGGCCTTGGCATCTTCCTTGGCTTTCATGGCAGCCTCTTTCTTGGCAGCGGCTGCATCAGCTTTGGCTTTGGCTTCAGCGTCCTTCTTAGCTTTGGCTTCGGCTTTAGCGTCTTTCTTTTCTTCTTTGGCCATCGGCGCAGCAGCAGCAGGTGCGGCAGGTGCAGCCGCGGCGGCTGGTTTCGCAGCGGCAGCGGGCTTCTCGTCCTTCTTGGCGGCCGGTGCAGCAGGAGCCGCAGCCACGCCTTTGTAGCCGGCGCCGCCCACGGTCATGCCTTCAGCGGAGAACTTGGCTGCGTTGCCTTCGCCCACGCCTTTGACGCGCTCGATAAAGTCATTCCAGTCCTTGAAGTTGCCTTTTTTGCGCTCATCCAGGATTTTGGTGGAAATGGCCGGGCCAATACCTTTGATGCCGTCCAGCTCAGCGGCCGTGGCTTTGTTGACATCGACCGCAGCAAACGCCACAGCCGCATAGAGCATGGCCACTACGGCCAGAATTTTCTTGATCATCAGTTAACTCCTCAGGTTTGTAAAATAGCAGAGATGGTTCCAACCCTGGTTAGCCTGCGCTTTGGGGGTCTGGCCTATAACGGAGGGTGCGGGCAAGCGGTTGACCTCTATTGCACGCAATCCGTTTCGCAACGCAGAATTATCGGATATCAAACCCCTTTAACCCACTTACCGAGCCACTTCAGGTACGCGCTGACCCCTTGCGCCACCTCTGCGAACACATGCCCACAGCCCATTGCGCGCAGCCGGGTAAGGTCAGCCTGGGTGTAGCTCTGGTATTTGCCGTGCAGGCCTTGGGGCATGGGGATGTATTCGATCAAGCCTTGCGACACAGCCTGCGCCAGGGTGAGTTGGGGCTGCCCGGCTTGTGCGCGCAGGCTGTTGACCACTGCCAGGGCGACATCGTTGAAGGGCTGCGCGCGGCCGCTGCCCAGGTTGAAAATGCCGCAGGCCTGCGGGTTGTCAAAAAACCAGAGGTTGACGGCCACCACATCGTCAATGAAGACAAAATCCCGCATCTGCGCACCTGACGCGTAGCCGCCGTACTCGCCAAACAGCTTGACTTTGCCTTCGGCGCGGAACTGATTGAACTGGTGATACGCCACGCTGGCCATGCGGCCCTTGTGCTGCTCGCGCGGGCCGTAGACGTTGAAGTACCGCAAGCCCACCACTTGGTGACGCGCGGCAAACTCTGGCCCAAGTTCGCGGCGCATCTTCTGGTCAAACAGCAGTTTGGAGTAGCCGTAAACGTTCAATGGCCGCTCATTTGCCATGTCTTCAGTGAAGACCGAAGACCCGCCGTAAATGGCAGCAGAGGAGGCATACAGCAGGCGGGCGCCTTTGCGCTGGCAGGTTTCATACAGCCCGCATGACAGCGTGTAGTTGTTGGCCATCATGTATTTGCCGTCGCTGTGCATGGTGTCGCTGCACGCGCCTTGATGGAACACGGCTTCCACCTGGCCATAAGCACCTTCAGAGAAAGCGCTGTAGAAAACATCCTGATCCACGTAGTCGGCAATCTGGAGATCTGCCAGATTGCGGAATTTGTCGCCTTGGGACAAATCATCCACCGCGATGATGTTGGTCAAGCCCCGCGCGTTGAGTCCTTTGACAATGTTGCTGCCGATAAAGCCAGCAGCGCCAGTCACGACGATTCGGGTCACGGGAACATCTCCTCAAAACTGACGGTGGCGGTGCCAAACTTGGCCACCACCAGACCCGCCGCACGGTTGGCCAGCGGCAACGCGTCACGCAGGCTCAGACCCGCTGCGACAAAGGCCGCCAGTGTAGCGATCACCGTATCACCCGCACCGGTCACGTCAAACACTTCGCGCGCCTGGGCTGACACATGCAGCATTCCCTGATCATCAAACAGGGTCATGCCCTCTTCACTGCGCGTCAGCAAAATCGCATCGATTCTGCAACGCTGGCGCAACGCTTCCACGCGCGCCTGTAGCTCGGCTTCGTCCTCCCAGACACCGATCACCTGCGTCAGTTCCGCGCGGTTGGGCGTGATGACGCTGGCATGGCGGTAGCGGCTGTAGTCGCTGCCTTTGGGGTCGATCAAGATCGCTTTGCCCGCCGCGCGCGCGCTCTTGATCATGTCGCTGACATGCGCCAAGCCGCCTTTGCCATAATCAGAAAACAGCACCGCCTGGTGGCTGGGCAGCAATTGCGCGAAAGCAGCACTTTGCGAGGCCAAGATTTCGGTTTTCGGCGTGTTTTCAAAATCGAGCCGAATCAACTGCTGCTGGCGGCCAATCACACGCAGCTTGACGGTTGTTTTCAACTGCGCATCGCGGCCAAAATGCGGCTCAATGCCGGTCTGCGCCACCAGTGTCTCCAGCTTGTGGCTGGCTTCATCATCGCCCACCACGGTCAGCAATGATGCCTTGGCACCGAGCGTGACGATGTTGTAAGCCACGTTGGCCGCCGCGCCGATTCGCTCTTCCTCGCGCGTGACGCGCACTACGGGCACGGGGGCCTCGGGCGAGATGCGATCCACCGCACCAAACCAGTAGCGGTCCAGCATGGCATCGCCCACCACCAGCACGCGGGCTTTGGCAAGTTGCTCACGGGAAATAATTGAAAGTGCGGTCATCGTATTGATGCTTATAGTTCTTCAACGCGGCGCGCCGGATAGCTGTCCCAGGTCTGGCAGCCAGGGCATTGCCAGAAATGCTGCTTGGCTTCGAAGCCGCACGCGGCACAGCGATACCGTGTGAGTGGCTTGACGGCGTGATCCAGCGCACGCTGCACTTGCGGATGGAACTGTTCGTGCTCCAGCTTTTCGCCGGCAATCCATTTTGCGGCTGCAACCAGCGAGGGCTCGCGCTCCAGGTGATGCACGTACCAGTCGCGCGCGCTGGTGAGGGTGCAGGCCGGGCTGTCGATGGTTGCGGGCAAGGCGGCTTCAAGGCTCACAATGGCTTCCACCACATCCAGTGAGGCCCGTTGCGCGTAAGCGGCTTTCAGCGCGGTCAGCGCCTGCGGCGCGCGGTTGCTGGCAATGGCGGCGTGAGCAAGTTGTGTGGCAAACAGTGGAACTGAGGCAGGGGCCAAGGTCAACGCCTGCGCCAGTGCCTCATAGGCGGCTGCGGGGTCACCCATTTGTTCAAGCACGCGGGAAAGATCCATGCGCGCACGCGGGGCGTTGGCTGCCGTGCTGATGGCCAAACGCAGCAGGTCAACCGCTTGGGCGAGTTCACCAGCACTGACTTTTGCAGCCGCCTGCTCACACAGGTAATGCGCCAGGCGCGGGCTGAAACTGCCTTGATCAGTGTTCTCCAACTGCTGCGCCATTTTGGCGGCCTGCACCCAGTCACGCGAACGCTCATAGTTGGCCAGCAGGGCCATGCGGGCCTGCGATTCAAAGGCGGTGCCTTCGAGCTTTTGCAAGGCAGCCTCGGCGCGATCCAGCAAACCGGCCTTCAAGAAGTCCAGCGCCAACGCGTGCTGGGCACGCGCCCGGTCGGCGGAACTCAAGTCACCCCGCGAAAGCAGGTGCTCATGCACGCGCACCGCACGTTCATACTCGCCCCGGCGGCGAAACAGGTTGCCCAGCGCGAAGTGAAGCTCCGACGTGTCCGGGTCGTTCTGCACCGCTTCAATGAAAGCATCAATGGCCTGATCCTGCTGCTCATTGAGCAAAAAATTCAAGCCGCGAAAATACGCCTTGGGCGCTTGGCGGTTCTCGAAACGCATCTGGCGCACGTCAAACTTGGATGCGAACCAGCCCAGCCCAAAGACCAGCGGCAAGCCCAGCAACACCCACGAAAAATCAAAGTCCATGGGTGCTTTGCGCTTCCAACGGTACACCCAGCTTGCGGGCCTTGGTTGCGGCGCTGCGCTGGTTCCACCACCGAGGCACCATCGCCAGAATGCCAAGCACCAAGCCAATGGCAAAATCCGCCAAGACGATCAACACCATCGGCAAACGCAACTGAGTGCCAAAGAAAAAATGCAGCGTGGCATCTTGCTGGTTGTT
>JANOTE010000214.1:0-3642 GCA_031416195.1 Rhodoferax sp. | reverse complement strand
CTGGCGCAATGTAGCCGGTAAGGTGACGACTCCTCGGCTGTTGATGGGGTTGCTCGCATCTTTGCAGTTTGGCTGATTTACTGCAAATCAGAAAAGTGAGTCTTTGATTGTTTCTCAGATTGATATCAAGCCGCCAGCCGGACCTCTGCCAACAGCTCTGGATGGCGGTCGAGCAATTTCAGCAGCAGCACAGTCGATTTGGCGGGTTGGCGAATGCCACGTTCGTACTCGGAGAACGCATTAATGCCACCGCCAAAGATCGCGGCGGCCTCGGCCTGTTTGAGGCCCAGGCGTTTTCTGGTGGCACGCAGTTCCGTGGCTTGGCGTGCGTCAACGCTGCGCATGAGATCGCGCAAGGCGTCGGCCATGCGTTGCATCTCGCTGTCGACCATTGAAAATCCTTCGCCGCAGGCGTTGCAATAACGTGCGCGCACCGCCAAAACCACCTCGTTGTGGCCCTTGTAGTGGATTGCGCGGTCACGCAGCTCAGTCACAAAACCATCGCTTGCCCCGCAAGCCGCACAGATGTGATCTGGAACAATTGCATAGTCTTTGCTTGGCATCTATTTCTCCTTGAATTGAATGACTACAGCGCCCGCTTGACGCGTCAACTTGACGTAGGCAGTTTTTCCATTCGGACACGGGGCGTGATAAACGTCCTGCCAAACCCGGCTGTCACGCAGCGTGGTCATGCTTTTGAAAAACATTGGCGCAGCTAGGCTCGCCACGACCGCCAAAGTCTGAGCATCGGTCAGTCCCATCATCACACTGTTTATGCGAGCTGTTTGCGTAAAAGTAGAAAAACCACCCGCCACAACAATTGCCTGTAGTTCCTTCAATTTGTAGTGGGGTTTGCGCTTTTCCATACCGCCATTTTAACTTTATAAGTTATTTTATAACTTTCAGCGTAAAGCGGCGAATGACGTTGCACGCCGGTTCCACGGCCCGCAGCGCTTCAAGCCCGTTGTTCAGGCGGGTACTTTCGCGCCGTGTGAACAAAATTCAGCACCGACACGGTGTCATCGCCCACATGCACCACGGCAATAAAGGGCAATCGGTGCAAAACGTACTCTTTGGTACACGCCACTCGCCCTGGGCGGCAACGGTGTGGGAACAACTTCAGCGAGCCAACTTGTTCCCGGATGCGCACGTAAATCGCGTTGGCGACCTGAAGGCCTGCCACTTCGAGGTAGTAGTTCAGAACAGTTTCAAGATCCTGCTCAGCCTCTTTTGTCCATTCGATCTTGAACATGCAATCGTGTTGGCATCAAACCGAAACCGGGCTCGCCTTCGCCTGGACACGCTGCCAGACTCTGTCCATCACGTCATCGTGCGCTGAAACCTGCGCCTTACCGCTGGCAAACACATCCCGCGATTTGGCGACCTTGGCCTGAAACCACTCGTCGTACCCGACTTCCTTTTCGAGGAACATTTCTGCAACGAGGGTGTCAGCGGCATCTTCAATCGAAATCATGATGCCAACAGGCCGATTGTTTTTGGTGACAATAACTGGCTCGCGCTGCATCGCATCCAGAAATTCGCCAAAGTGGGTCTTTGCTTCTCGTGCGGTCATGGTTTTCACGGGGCTTCTCTCCTAAACATTAATTGAAAATCAGAACATTTAGTTCATTATAATCACTATGCGCTATGTTTAATCAAAAACTTCAGGCCCGGGCATTTTTGGAACGCATTGAAGCCACCGCGAAGGATCGCGGCGGCCTCGGCCTGCTATTTGACCTACTTTTGAAATGCAACCATAATGGTTTCTTTTTGGTTGGAGAGATGAAATGCCAGTCGCCATGACAATTAAAAACATTCCCGACAACGTTTACCAAAAGCTCAAGGTTTCGGCGCAAACAAACCGACGCAGCTTGAACAGCGAGGCCATTGTCGCCCTGGAGGCCATGCTCTTGCCCGTTCAGATAAGCCTAATTGACCGACTGATTCGGGCCCGAGAGTTGCGCCGGGCTCTGCCAGTGGGCGGCATTGGCGAGTTCGACGGCGCGATGATCGACAAGTTGAAGCGGGAGGGCCGTCAATGATTGTTGTGGACACCAACATTCTTGCGTACCTTTACTTGCCGGGTGACCACACCGCGCAGGTGGAAGGCCTGCTCGAACGAAGCAGCCAATGGGCTGCCCCGGTGCTTTGGCGCAGTGAATTTCGCAATATTCTTGCCGGCTACATGCGACGGGGCACGCTGAGTTTGGAGCATGCCTGCAATCTGCAATTTGAAGCCGAGAGCCTGCTTCATGGCTTTGAGTACGAAATCAAATCAAAACAAGTGCTTGATTTGGTGCATCTCAGTGACTGTTCCGCCTACGACTGCGAGTTCGTCGCACTGGCCATGGAACTCGGTACGAAGCTTGTGACGATGGACAAAAAACTGCTTAAAGCATTCCCGAAACACGCGTTTGGAATGGCGTGATGCCAAGCCAACGCAAAACACCTCACTGCAACGGCTGCTTGATCCCATTTTCAACGATCAGGGTGGGATAGGCCGCAAAGTCACTTTCATTATTGGTCACAAGAATTGCGCCGAGCGAAATCGCGTGAGCGGCAATGAGCTTGTCCAAATGATCTGATTTTCTGTCCCGCGTTGCTTTACGAACCGGGCCATAGGCGCGAGCAGCGGCGACTTCACATCATATTGATGGCGATGTATGATTGACATCATGCTCAGAACACAAATTCAACTTCCAGCGCCGCTTTTCAATCAGCTTCGGCAAATTGCCGAGCAACGAGATTGGTCTGTTGCTGAGCTGGTGCGCCGTGGCATGGAGGCATATGTGCAGACGTGCCAAACCAGTTCATCCACTGCACAGTGGGTGATGCCGGTGTTGCGTGGAAGTGGCGGCCATTTGGTGGACACCGCCAGTGTCAGACCGGAAGCCGATGCCATGGTGGCAAGGTCAGGCGACACCGACCCCAGTTGATTGAGCGGCATGAACCGAACGAGCCAGTTGAGGCGGATGAGCTGCGTAACGGCGGACACCAACCTCTTCATTCACGCGGCTGACCCTGATTCACCGCATCACGCGCGGGCACGTGCTTTTTTTGAGGCGGCGAACACTGAGCGAGAAGGCGAAGAATTCGTACTTTGCGAACTGGTTCTCATTGAGCTTTACATGCAACTGCGCAATGCCGCAATTTTCGTAAAACCCTATTCCGCCAGAGCATCGGCAGCCTACTGCCAAGCGTTAAAACAGAACCCCCAATGGCGCTGCGTGGACTACGACCCCGCAGTATCAACCAAACTTTGGCATTGGGCCTCAACCACCAAAGCAGGATTTCGGCGCATCATTGATGCGCGATTGGGATTGACATTACGCCATCATGGCGTGACCCAATTTGCCACTGCCAACACCAAAGACTTCCAGGAATTTGGATTCAACCGAGTCTGGAATCCGCTGGCGGATATTCAATAGCGAAAGCACATAACTGACAAATAAGGCCAGCAAATCAAGCCCGTAAATCAAGCCAGTTCGAGTCGTCTCTCAATGCGCTCCAGACGCTGATCAAACCCATCGGATGCCAATTGTTACTGTGCATCCATGAAAATTAACCCCTAGGTTAATAAATACCTGAAATCGGGTTTAAAAATCAAGAAAACAAACTTTTTAGGCCTCTGGCTCTCGTATT
>JANOTE010000213.1:0-5479 GCA_031416195.1 Rhodoferax sp. | reverse complement strand
CTGATGGTCAGTGGCATCGCCGGTAAGCCCCTAGATCTCGCAAGTCGCTTCACTGACTCGGCAGCGTCGCCGCCGCGCTCCGATCACAAACTAAGTTTTCAGCCCATTTTCAAGGTCATGGGCGAGCTCAGTTACGGGATTTACCTGTTTCACAACGCCGCACCTCAAATTTTGGGGCGTGTTGTTCCAGCAATGAGTGGCTGGGCAGCTTTGCTGGCTTGCACAGGCATCACCTTGCTCATGGCTTTTGCTGCGCACCATGCCATTGAAAAGCCCATGCGCGCGTATGGAAGACGGCTCAGTCAATCCGCCGCGCGTTCGAAGTAAAACCACTCTGGTTTGCGCGCCAGGTCGCAACTTTGTACCAGCACGGCGTAGCAAGCAGGCTCCAGCAGGTTCCATTCCTCCTCGGTAAAGCAATGGGCTTCATCAAATGAAGGCCTGAACAAGGCGGGCGTCATCAGCACGGACGGGCTGAAAGCCAGTACACGCCCGTTGTCCGTGCAGGCTGAAAATTCCTGCGCACTTTTGACGGGCTTTGGGATGACCTTGAACCAATTGGCAAGGTTCATTGGCCTCGCCAGTGCAGCTACCCGGGCGAGCTTGCCAGACCAGCGATAAAACGCCGGGTACTGCTTGCTGAAATACTGGTGTTGGCTCCTCTCCATCATGCTGGTTTTGAAGGCCTTGTGGCGATACTCGTGCTGCGCGCTGGCGGCCGGCACCATCGCCAGCGAATAGCCAGCTCTGCGTAACCGCAACGACAGGTCAGCGTCCTCGAAAAACATGAAGTAGTCTGGGTCGAAGAGTCCGCCGACATCCAGCACGGCTTGGCGACGCAGCAACATCACTGAGCCAGCCAGCATCGGCACTTTAAAAGGAAGACCTTTAGAGCTCAGCTGTTCCTGCATATGCCGCACTTGACGTTGGGCCAAAAAGGCGGCCCCGCGACGTGAATGGCTGACCAGCGCCGACATGACAGTGGCACAGGGCGTCTGAGCGCTGGCCAATGGCAACAAAAAACTGCGCGCCTCGTTCCAGAACATCCGGGGGGACGCTGCCGCCCAACGAGGTTCGCCTTGAAGCGCTTGCGTCAGTATGGCGATATTGATGGAGGTGATGCGGGCATCCGGGTTGAGCAGCAGCACCGTATCAGCTGTAGACTGTGCGAACGCGAGATTGCAGCCTTGGCCAAACCCTAGATTTTCAGGGGCAATCACGAGGCGCACCCAGTCCAGCCCAGCACATCGCGCACGCAGTTTCTGTGCCTCATCAGGATCATGACTGTTATCCACGACCCACACGATGCCCTGCGTCCAGGGGGAAAGACTCGCCAGACACCGCGCCACGTCCTGTGAACCAAAGAAATTTACAACGATAACGTCAAGCGTCATGCTGACCTTCTTGAACCGCGAAGTCTCCCAAAAGGTGTGCAGCCCACCAGCGACCTGGGTCGGCTTTTATGCCAGCCTCTAAAAAAGCGAAGATGGGGGCATAAATCATCTCTCGCGCCATCGAATCCCCGTACTGTTGAAAATCTTCCGGGTTGACCAAGTCAGACCACTGCCATACAACGTGCCCAGGGCTTACTTGCCGATTTCGCATGCCCACCAATTGGCTGCTAGTTTCCAATGCCATGCGAAGCGCGCTGTCGGCCATTTTTCGGCGCTTGCCCATCCAGGACACCCAAGTTCCTTTGCCTCTGTCTGGGCTGGCTGGCGTTTCTGAAATCACCACCACAACGCCCCCCTGTCGCAGAACCGCATAAAACTTGTCGCGCGCGCGGGAGCTGGTGGGAAGAAACTCCCCTCCCGCCATCTGCTGTACGTAACCGCGGTACTTGTCCGCAAAAAACTGCCTGACCGTGGGGTGAACCCGAGCATCCTGGACAATGTCAGAAGTCATCAGGTAAGTCGGAAGGCCGCAGCGCGCCATGCCGGTCAGCCCTAAAAAAAGGTTGTCGAAGTGACTCATCACCACCACCAATCCGCGCTGCGGTGCCCGGCGAGAAAGCGTTTCGCGAATTGGGCCCAAATCCATCTGGATTTCGTCCAATCGTCCCCGGATAGCAAGCAGGCCTTCAAACTCCTCACGCGCTACGGTCTGGTAGCGCTGTACAACCAAACCCGCAATCTCGGCGGGCGATGCGTTCGGCAAAATCTCTCGAAACGCCTCAGCGCTGCGCTCGCCAATATACGCAAACCCCACCGACAGTTCAGCCCAGTCGCGCCCGCGCCGGGCATTGAAAGCGCCTCGCCAATCGGCCATGCGATACGCCCAAGTCAAGGGCAGACGGGCCATGAGCGGCAGGATAACGCCGTAGTCCAGCGCCTGCCAGCCGTAGCGCCACGTGTCTCGCTTGATGCGTTGATAGAGCCAGCGCTTGATGCCACTGATAGGAGCCATGTCAAGGCGTAGCTTGCGACGGGGCGGCCAGGATCTGCTTCATGGATTGGGCAACGTCTCCGAGCTGGCCAATTTCAAAGCAGGGCGTGGTTACCGGCAGGCGGTGATGCCATTTTTTCTCGAAAACCGTACCGTTGGTCAAAATGCGCTTCACCACAGCATCCGGCAGATTCCCACTGGCAGGCGTGCCTGACCAGTGCTCGCAATAAGCGTCCACGACAGCGCACTGCCAGCCTCGTGCCTGCGCCTGCAACACCAGGTCGGTTGCATAAAAGTCAAACCCCAGTGCTGCGTCCAACATCAGACCGCTATCCACGCGCACAGCAAAAAGCAGTTCATCCAGACTGTCCACCAAACAGGGCAACGGCTCAGGCTCGCGCAGTAGCGTTCCCCGGTCCAGCACATGGCCAGCGCGCCGTGCATCGGTGCCCGCCCCGATAACGCCGTAAACGCCGGCCACGGCCAATTTGGGGAATTGCCGCAGTGCTGCGGTGAGCGCCTGCGTAAAAACGGCATCCCAGCCTTGTGGTAAATAAGCATCCTGGTGTACCCATACCAACCACGAGGACTGGGAGGGCAGGTTGGACGGCTCGATACGGGCCGCAGCCATTGCTGCATTGAAGCCATGTGCGGCCGATGGCGCGTTGAAGTACGCCGCCAGCGGGTTCCCGGCACGCTGCAAACAAGGTGATGCCAGCAAACGTTCGCCCAGTACTTGCAAATTGCTGGCACAGGTCACAAAGCTCAATCTGATCGGGAGGCTGTTGTTCATAGAAAGTCCGTGTCGCCGCCCGTCAACCACCATTGCAGGCCCGCCATGTCTTGTGATCCTACGTCCGAGGTTGTGGGTATTCCCAGCCCAGCACACACCTCGCGGCTTTGGATGTCCGAGTCCACCAGCAAGTTCGCCACAGCGGCACTGGCCCACGTCATCAGCTCGCTTGCTCCGGCGCGCGCGGCCTCCATTCGGCAGGCCCGACTGGCGAGTGGCATTAACGCGACGGTGCCGACCCAGTCAAGCCAATGAGGTGTTGGCGAGGCTAAATCCAGCACTGCGATCCCACTGCTAATGTTTGACCAAGCGTACCGCAATTCAAACAAATGATAGCGTACTGTTGTTTCTTCATGTGAGCTATTTTCACTGGGTCTATCGATATAGCGCCAGCGTATGTAAGCGGCGTCGCGCTGTCCCAATATCACTTGGGGCAGGTCGGCCTGCATTCGCTTCCATGCGGCGTTGATTTTGCGGTCAAAGTGGGGATGGGACGGTTGCAGTGGCTGCCAGCGCCAAAACCAAGGTAGCCGGAAATTCGAGACTGGCAAGCTGTTCCAGCGCAGCGATTGAATCTCCCCACTGTCGCGAAGCAGCCCAAGCAGCACCGCCAGCCGCAAATGCCGTTCATTGGGAAAACCAAATCCCAGCTCGAATGGGCGGCTGCTGGCGCCACCAATCTGGCTGTCGTAAAAACGCTTCGACACTTGAAAAAATGGCCCACGCCGGCTCAAAATTCCCCGCCAAGCCGGGTGTACCATAACATCCCCAATCTGCAGCCCGCGCAGATTTGTGTTGCGCAGCCTTAGCGTGCGTGGCAGGCCTCCACAGTAGGCGACCAGTTGCCCATCGTGCCAGGCACCAATCGCCCGGCCTCGGCCCTGGTTCGACTCCTGTCCGTACTTCCAGGCGAACCAGAGCGCATCCGCGCCCGGCCCAAACACATGTTTGTGCAGTGCCAGCACGGCGGTGACGTCGTCGGGCACCATGTCGCGCAGTGTCAACACAGAGTCGCCCACCTGAACCGCATGTGAAGTCATGCTGTGCGTTGAGGTGTCCACGCAGCTCACGTGCCGGTCTGCCATTCATGAGGCAGCATCACCAGCCCCTGCTCCAGGCCCTTTTGAGTCACATTCAATGCCACGCAGCGCTCCCTCTGCTCGTAGGGGTGCAGGCCGTTCTCGCAAAGCAAAAACCCAGTCACCGTATAGCGCCCCTTGAGCAGCGGCAGCTTCGGGAACACCACCACCGCCCGTCCGTGTCCGTCAGCGTCCGTTTTCAAACGGATGCCATCATTGGCCGACAGAGCGCTGGCGACTGTCAGCGTGTTTGCATCGGAAAAGCCGAATGCCACGCTGGGTGATGGCAGTGTTGGATCGATTGAAAAATCAATCGTGATCTCCAGATCCGTTTCGCCGCACACAACATCCAGTTCGCGCCCCGATACCCCGTTAGCAGTGGCAAATATCCGGTCAATTCGTCCCGTGCCGGGTGCAGCGCTGGCCACTGGTACGGCAGCAGTGGCGCGTTCAGGACTCTGCGCAAACACCGCTGGTGCAACTGCCACACTGGCGTTCAGACTGGTTTGGTAGGCGCTGGTCACCTCAGCCGCCGTGCCCATCATGCGCAGCGCGCCAGCCTCAATCCACATCGCGCGGGAGCACAGCGCCTCCACTTGATACATCGAATGTGAGCAAAACAAAATCGTCTTGCCCGCGTCCTTGAGGCCCATGATGCGGTCAAACGACTTTCTTGCAAACGCGCCGTCCCCGACGGACAACGCTTCATCAATCACCAGAATGTCAGGCTCTACGCTGGTCGCAACAGCAAAAGCCAAGCGCATGTACATGCCGCTTGAGTAAGTTTTGACGGGCTGGCGGATGAAATCACCAATGTCGGCAAACGCCAAAATACCCTTTAGTCGCGCATCAACCTGAGTCTGGTTCAGCCCCAAAATGGCGGCATTCATGTAGATGTTTTCCAGCCCGGTAAAGTCTGGGTTGAACCCTGCACCCAACTCCAGCAGAGCCGCCACACGGCCTTTGGCCTTTAATTCCCCAGTAGTGGGCTGCAGCGTTCCACACACCATTTGCAACAGAGTGGACTTGCCGGCGCCGTTGCGCCCCACAATGCCCACGACTTCTCCTGGCTTGATCGCAAAGTCAACATTTCTCAGCGCCCAAAAATCACGGAAGTATGGTTTGCTTTGGCTGCGCCAGCGGCCCCACAGCAACTGCTTGAGCCGATCACCAGGTCGCTCATACAAGCTGTAGCACTTGCCCAAACCGTGCGCCTCAATCG
>JANOTE010000212.1:0-1908 GCA_031416195.1 Rhodoferax sp. | reverse complement strand
TCGATGACTGCACCAGACGGGATTCTCTTTGAGTACTTCGACGAAACCATGAAGAACGGATGGACTGTGTCGATCGAGGAATACGTCGCAAACTGGAACAACGGAACGGTTCACGGGGCCGCACCTGGCGCAAGCAAGCCTCAACCAGCTTGAGCGGGCAGATTGGCCCCCGCGCGACGAAACGCAGACCGCTGAACGGACGCATCGCTGCGTCGGGATGTCGATATTTTGGAATTTTTACATCGCAAGGAAGCGGCTATCAGTCCAGGACTAACGATGTGCTTCGGACGGAGGTGAATCGGAATTCAACGGGTCGTCCAAGAGCGACAACCCGCAAGCGCGTCGCGGCTTGATTGAAGTGAGCTGGGTCGATTCATGCAGTTTGCAGCAATCAAATTTTGCTATTATATTAATATCTTAATGTGCTTAGTATACGAGGGCTAAGAGGCTATTTAGTTGATAAAATTAATCAAAATGTCGTTTTAGAAGAAGAAATTAACTCACAGGTTAAGTTATTTGCCTTACCATCAAAATCTGGCCTGAACTGGCCTGACGGCGCGGCTACCCATGCCACAATAAACCCATGTTCTTCACCATCCCGACTATCATGACCTGGACGCGCATCGTCGCCATTCCGCTCATTGTTGGGGTGTTCTACCTGCCCCTTGATCCGGCCACCCGCAACCTGGTGGCGACGGTCATGTTTGTGGTGTTCGCCTGGACCGATTGGCTTGATGGCTACCTTGCCCGCAAGCTGAACCAGACCTCATCATTCGGCGCGTTTTTGGATCCTGTGGCGGACAAATTTCTGGTCTGCGCCTGTGTGCTGGTGCTGGTGCATTTGCAGCGGGCGGATGTGTTTGTGGCCTTGATCATCATTGGCCGCGAGATAGCGATATCTGCCCTGCGCGAGTGGATGGCGCAAATCGGCGCTTCCAAGAGCGTAGCGGTTCACATGATTGGCAAGCTCAAGACGGTGGCGCAAATGATCGCCATACCGTTTTTGCTGTACGACGGCAGGCTTTTGGGGGTGATTGACACGCACCTGTGGGGCACCTGGTTGATCTGGATTGCAGCGGTGCTCACCGTCTGGTCGATGGTGTATTACCTGCAAAAGGCGATTCCCGAAATCAAGGCGCGGGTCAAGCAGTGATTGCTCAGCGAATCGATGGCTTCGTGCGCGCGATGCCGGTGGTGTTTGTGTTGATCTGGAGCACCGGCTTCATCGTGGCGCGCTACGGCATGCCGCTGTCGCCTCCTCTGAAGTTTCTGGCAACCCGCTACGCGCTGTCCATCCTTTGCTTTTTACCCTGGATCTTGCTGGCCAAAGTGCTCTGGCCCCAAGGCCGTGCGCAGTGGGGGCATTTGGCCGTGACCGGCATCCTCATGCATGCCTGCTATCTCGGTGGCGTGTGGGCGGCAGTGAAGGCTGGCATGGGTTCGGGACTGGCTGCTTTGATTGTGGGTTTGCAGCCCGTGCTCACAGCGTTCTGGCTGTCGTCAACCGGCAGTCAGGTGTCCAGGCGGCAGTGGATTGGGCTCTTGCTCGGGTTGACGGGCTTGGTGATGGTGGTCTCACATAAATTTGGCGCTGGCGGCGAGGCGCATTGGCAAAACATGCTGCTGGTCGTCGGCGCGCTCTTGGGCATCACCGTGGGCACGCTGTACCAAAAGCGCTTTGTGGCACCGTGCGATGTGCGCACGGCCAGTGTTGTGCAACTTGGCGCTGCATTGTTGGCGACCTTTCCACTGACCCTGCTCGAGCCCGAGGCGATGCAGTGGAATGCGCAGCTTGCGGGCGCGATGACCTGGTCAGTACTGGCGTTGACGCTGGGTGGCAGTTCTCTGTTGTACCTGCTGATTCAGCGCGGCGCGGCGGCCTCGGTCACCAGTTTGATGTACCTGGTG
>JANOTE010000211.1:0-1635 GCA_031416195.1 Rhodoferax sp. | reverse complement strand
GATGTGCTGTTGCTCGCAGACAAGGCGCTGTATTGGCCGCAGCAGCAAATGCTGTGCATTGCAGATGCTCACTTCGGCAAGGCAGCCGCGTACCGCGCGCTGGGTCAGCCGGTGCCGCATGGCACCACGGCAGCCAACCTGTTGCGGCTTGACGCATTGCTGGCCAGCTACCCGGTGCGTGCGCTGGTTTTTCTGGGTGACTTTCTGCACGCGCCAAAATCTCATGCATCGGCCACGCTGGCCGCGTTGCACGAGTGGCGGCATCGCCATGCGGTACTGACATGCAAGCTGGTGCGCGGCAACCACGACCTGCGAGCAGGCGACCCACCGAGCACGCTGGGGATGGAGGTTGTAAACGAGCCTTTTTTGACCGGGCCATTTGCTCTGCGGCACACCCCCGCATTGCACGCCACACAGCATGTGATTGCTGGCCACGTTCACTCGGTGTTTCAGCTTCAAGGCCGGGGCCGACAGCGCCTTCGATTGCCGTGTTTTCACATCACAGACACGATGACGCTGCTGCCCTCGTTCGGAGAATTAACGGGGGGCCATGCCGTGCAGGTGACATCTTCAAGCCGTACTTTCATCACCGATGGTACGGCAATTTGGTCGGTTGTCGGTCGCGCTAAAGAGTAATGACGCGCAAGCGGTTCTGGATGAATTGGCGGCACTCGGTGCAAAGCCCCTGCAAACGCTGACAGTTGCCCAGGCCAGAGTGCAGGCGACTCCTGCCGATGCCGTTAAATCGCTGCTGGTCAAGCAGGGCAAGAGCACCGCACCCGAAGCGGTCGGCAGCGTTGAAGACCGCACCATTGCAGGCCCGGGTGGCAGCATCGCCATCCGCATTTATAAGCCCGCTGGCGCTGGCCCGTTTCCCGTGGCGCTTTACATCCACGGCGGTGGCTGGGTCATCGCTACTATTGACACCTATGACGGCTCTGCCCGTGCGTTGACCAATGCCGCCCGCGCCATCATCCTCCAAAACCACGACGCAGCACCGCTGGGTGCCCCTGCGTTGATGTGGTTCTATGACAAATACTTGCCTACGCCAGCAGACGGTGCCAACCCCATGTTCTCTGTACTGCGCGCGCCTTCTCTTGCGAACCTTCCCTCGGCAACAGTCATCACAGCGGACATTGACCCGCTGCGATCCGAAGGTCGTGCTTATGCGCAGCGTTTGGGCGAGGCCGGTGTATCAGTTGACTATGGCAACTACGTCGGCGTGACGCACGAGTTCTTCGGCATGGGCGCGTGTTGAGTGAGGCGCGCAGCGCGGTGGCCCGTGTCGGTGCCAACCTGAAGGCCGCATTTGCGCTAACCGGGGCGTGATACCAAAAGCGATGTAGACGTTAATGCCAATTTAACGGTGGGCCAGCAAGCCTGGCAGCGCAGTTGAATTTGCGCTGCCAGGTCATCCGGCTGGGCGAACCGTCTTGCGATGGTTAGCCCAAGGGTCGCGGCTCGCTGGTTTCATCAGCAGGCACCGCAAAACCGTCGCCGATCAAGAGCGGTTCGGAGGTTTCATCGTTTTTCAGGCTGTTTAGAAAACCGATAAAACTGTTGCCGTTTGCTTTTGCAGACTCGGGGATTGAGGCGGTCACCGAACTTCCCCCTCCAGTGCCAGCTCCAACGCCA
>JANOTE010000210.1:0-2426 GCA_031416195.1 Rhodoferax sp. | reverse complement strand
AGGAGAAACAGGCCCATGTGTGGTGTTGATTTGCAGCAACGATAATGTAACCATGGCTTTGATCATTACCGACGAATGCATCAACTGCGACGTGTGCGAGCCCGAGTGCCCAAACGACGCCATCTTCATGGGCATCGAGATTTACGAAATCGATCCGCACAAATGCACTGAGTGTGTCGGCCATTTCGACGAGCCGCAGTGCGTGCAGGTGTGCCCGGTGGCGTGTATTCCAATCAACCCCGCGTTTGTGGAAGACCGTGAGACGCTGTGGCAGAAATACCGGCGGCTGCAGGCGGCATCCGCATAAATTCCAGATGTCTTGTTTTAATTAACCTTTGAGTTAATTGTTTTCGAATACAGCGCAGAAATCTGCTGATTCCGTTTTGGGCGGCCTGCGACAGCGATTACCGCAGCGCCCGCGCTACTTCAGCAAACCCCGCACCTCGCTCCCCCAGGGTGATGTAGCGCGGTTTGTGCGACAGCTCTGCCTCGAAGCGACGAATGTTTGCCACGCCAACGCTGTGCGAAAAGCGCTCAAACATCAACTGATCATTGGTTGAATCGCCCACGTAAGCCCAGCGGCTCATCTCAGAATCAAGATCACGCCCGAACAGCTCACGCACGATCCAGCGCGCACCCACCAGTTTGTTGTGGTCACCAAACCAGCCGTTGATGTGAATGCTGCTGACGGTGGCGTTCATACCCTCGGACTGCATGATCTGCACCACCTGCACAATTTTGTCCGGGCTCAAATGTGTGAACTCGCTGTGGTCAATGGCGATGTCGGTCTCGCGTCCGCCCGAGTCCTGCGACAGCACGGCGTCAGGCACTTCGCGCAGCACGCGCTGGGCCACCTGCTGCATGCGCTGGTGGTTTCTGGAGCGGGTTGCCAAATCTTGTTGATATATTTTTAAGAGCGGCTCATGCTTGTTCTGCGAGGGCGAGGAGCTTAATCTATTTAAAACTATGGCTGCGGAGCCGTTTTCAGCGACAACCGCGTCAACCGGCCATCTTTTGCTTACACCAAACGCCACCTGCTCGCTCCAGCCCACCGGCCGCCCGGTAATCGCGATCACATGCAAGCCTGCTGCCTTAAGGTCGCCCAGCGCGGCGAGCGCATCCGGCGTGATGGCGCCATCGGTGGTCAGCGTATCGTCAATGTCGGTGAACACGCCGATGATATTGCGCCGTGCCGCCAGCGGCCATTGCGTGAGCGGCAGCACAAGTTATCCAGCGCTTTGCAACGCCAGCCCCGCATGCTCACGCAGCGGATGAAAATGAATTTTCGGAAACCGCTCCTGCGCCAGCCGCACATCGTATTGAGAGGTCGTCAAATACGCCAAGGTGTTGGCGGCATCCAGCGCCATGCGGGCGGGATAGGCATCGACGAAGGTTTTAAGCTCAGCGGGCGTGTCAGCCGTGATCCATCGCGCGCCGGTGTACTGGCTGCCTTCAAGGCGGATGTCGGCATCGTATTCGCCCTTCAAGCGGTGCTGCACCACCTCAAACTGCAACTGCCCCACGGCACCGAGCAGCATGTTGCCGCCAATCTCTGGGCGAAACACCTGAATCGCACCCTCTTCGCCCAACTGCGCCAGGCCCTGCTGCAATTGCTTGGTGCGCAGCGGATTTTTCAGCACCACCGTCATAAACAACTCGGGCGCAAAGAACGGCAAGCCGGTGAATTGCAGGTTGACCGAGCCATCGGTAATGGTGTCGCCCAACTGCACGCCGCCATGCGTGGTAAAGCCCACAATATCGCCCGCGTAGGCCTCTTGCACCGCCTCGCGCCGCTGGCTCATGAAGGTCACCACGCTGGTGGGTCGCAGTTCTTTGTTGCTGCGCATCACCTTCAATTTCATACCCGGCGTGTACTTGCCTGAGGCCATGCGCACGAAGGCGATGCGGTCACGGTGGTTGGCATCCATGTTCGCCTGAACCTTGAACACCACGCCCGAAAACGCATCGTCTTCCGGTTGCACTTCTTTGATGACTGGCTGCTTGTTGACGGCGAATGAACTGGTGCGCGAACCCGGTGCCGGTGCCAAATCCACCAGCGCGTCCAGCACCTCCATCACGCCAAAGTTGTTCACGCCGGAGCCGAAGAACACCGGGGTCTGCTTGCCTGCCAGAAACGCCGCATGATCCCAGGTGGGCGAGGCCCCGGTGGCCAGCTCCATGCTGTCATGCGCGATTTCGAACTCATGCCCAAAGCGCTTCAACAGCGTGGTCTTGTCGCTCAAGGGGATCGTCGTAAAGTCTTTCGGCCCACGGTCACTGCCGGGCTCAAACACCGTCATCGCCTGGGTGCGCAGGTTGATGATGCCGCCAAAGGTCTTGCCCTGCCCCACCGGCCAAGTCATCGGCACGCACGGCATGCCCAGCTCGCGCTCGATCTCGTCCATGATGTCCAGCGGCTCGCGTAC
>JANOTE010000209.1:0-2553 GCA_031416195.1 Rhodoferax sp. | reverse complement strand
AGGCGAGCTTGCCTGCGTGCGGGCCATCGGCCTGCACCAATTGCTTGTCGCGCTCCAGGGCGTTGATGACCTGGTGCGCGTATTGGCGGGCTTGCTCCAGCGGGTTGACCACGCTCTTGGGAACGCCGTCAGGGATGATGGTCCAAGTCTGTTTGTCGGCCTGCTGGATGGTGCTGGGTTTCCAGTCTTTGACTTCCAGAATCAGGATGCCCCGGCGCGGGTGCATCACGCAAAAGTCGGGGTGGGCATTGCGCGGCCCCATCGGCACGTCGTACCACATCAGGTAGTCGCCATCGAGCTTTTGCTCCAGCCGCTCGGCCAAGCGGCGCTCACCACTCGTCATGCGAGAGACGCAGGTGCTGATGGCGGGGATGAGTGTTGCCATCTTTACGGGTTGCCCAAGAAGATTCAGTGCGAAATCACGGGCAGATCAAAGCAACGTGCGGGAAGTAAGTTTTGTAGCGCCCTTGATCGCGCGTCAAGATCGGGATACCTAACACTTCGGCGTGTGCGCCAATGAAAAAATCTGGCAGCCCAGTGGTTCTGGTGCCGCCTAGACGACGGTAAGCCAGATGCGCTTTGGAAGCCAGAAACAAGGCCTGTCGTGGAATGGCGGAAACTTCGATCAACATGCCTTCCAGCAGGTTGTCCACGTCTGCGCTCGAGTCAGCACCGGTGCACAGTTCTGCATAAATCATCGCATTGGCGAGCAGCCCGCCATCAGCGTGCTGCTCCAGTGCAGCGCGCGACCAATTGAGCCACACGGCATCCTGCTTGACCATGTCCAAAATCACGTTGCTGTCAACAAGAACGGGCACTGCGCCTACTCCCCGCGTGTAAGTTGCATGATTTCATCTGTACTCATGCCGCCTTTCCAAAGGCCTATGACATGGTCGAACTTGCCTTTGTTTTTTGTAGCCCCACTCGAAGGGATGGGTGGTGCGTCTTGACGATCTGGGTTGCTGGTCACGTTAGCAATGGCGCTCGTCAAAATATCTCGCGCCTCGGCCTCCATCGAGCGACCATGGCTTGCCGCACGCATGCGAAGCTTTTGCTTGACGGGCTCTTCCAGGTTGCGGATGGTTAAAGTGGTGCTCATGCCCCGATTTTAAGCATTGCTAGCAACGCTGTCAATGATGATGCCCGTGCGCCCCATGCACATGCCGGTGCGTGATTTCCTCAGGGATGGCGGCGCGCACGTCGGTTACTTTCAGGCTGAAGCGCAGCGCCAGCCCAGCCCAGGGGTGATTGGCGTCCAGGTGCACGGTGTCGCCCTTGATTTTCATGACGTTGAAAACCTGCGCGGTGCCATCGCTTGAGCGGCCTTTGATCTGACCACCGACCTTCACGCCGGGCGGGAAGTCGCTCCGCGCGATGGTTTTCACCAGGCCCTCATCGCGCAAGCCAAAAGCGTCTTCGGGGGTGAGTTGCAGCGCGGTTTGGTAGCCTTTTTCCTGGCCGTCCAGCGCGGCTTCGATTTTGGGCAGGGTGTTGTTGTAGCCGCCGTGCAAATACGCCATGGGCTCTTTCACGTCTTCGATCAGTTTGCCATTGGCATCAGAGACTTTGTAATGCAGGGTGACGACGGTGTCTTTGGTGATTTTCATGATGAGGTTTTGTAGAGGATCGGTGCCGCGATTTTGAACCACGCCGTGGTGTACGGTCAGTGGGATGCAGACGGCATCACTAGTTATTATCAAATACATAGCATGTTATGCAATTTATTCGGGAGCTAGAGCAGTATTTTATTCATAAATTAGTACTTTTTGCGTAAATTTGATAAAAAATTAACCCGTAGGTTAATTTTTGACGATTCGCCGCGCGGTGGCCTGTGCTCAGGCTTCAGCAGTCGATGTGGCTCGATAAAATCAAATGTTATGCATACACCGCCTCCCTTGAAAATCGGCATCAGCGCCTGCCTGCTGCACCCCGAGTCAACGCGCGAGGCGTATGGCTCCAAGACGCTGCAATACCTTGAGCAATCCACCGCGCAGTGGGTCGCGTCAGGAGGCGCGTTGCCGGTGATGATTCCATCGCTGACCGATACAACGTCTTGTGTCGTCCCCAGCGATAGCCGTGTGAGGGAGTATGCGCAATGGCTTGATGCCCTGGTGCTGCACGGTGGCGCGGACGTGTGGCCGGGCAATTATGGCGAGGCACCGTTGCATGTGAATTGGACGGGCGACCGCACGCGGGACGAGTATGAAATTGCGCTGGTCAAAGCCTTCGTCGCCGCAGGCAAACCGGTGTTTGGCATCTGCCGGGGCCTACAGTTGATCAACGTGGCGTTTGGCGGCAGCTTGTACCAGGACATCCCCAGCCAGTTGCCGCAAGCCGTGGTACACGATGACGAGGCGGCGTTTGAACTGAACTTTCACGAGCTAGCGTTGGTGCCTGAAACGCGGTTGGCAAGTCTGCTCAAAAATGCCCGCAGCCTCAAGGTCAACAGCATCCATCATCAAGGCATCAAAGACTTGGCACCCGGCTTTGTGGTGGAGGCGCGCTGCCCGGATGACGGCATGATTGAAGCGATTCGGCACACGGGCGGTGCCT
>JANOTE010000208.1:0-2871 GCA_031416195.1 Rhodoferax sp. | reverse complement strand
CGGCCACCATCATCTGCTGATCAACCAGGCACCGATTGCCAAGGGCGAATCCGTGCCGTTTTCAGAGCAGCACCTGCACTTTGGCAAAGGCCAGACCGAGACTGAAGTCAAGCTCGCACCGGGCGTTTACAGGTTGACGGCACAGTTTGCCAACGGCGCGCACCAGTCGTACGGCGCACCGATGAGCCGCACCATCACGGTGACGGTGAGGTGAAGTGAAGTGATGCGGCAGAGTTTTGCGCTTCGGCGTGGAACTTTGCGGCTGCGTCTACGGGAAAACGGTGGATTACGCTGAAAGTTAACTTGGAAGTTAATTTTTAACTGAAAACGCCGAAAAATTCAAAAATACGAACAAAATAAGCATCCAGCTCTCGTACTACATGCATTATAAGATACTTATTTAGTAGCAACTTGCAACCGCTTGACCAACTGATTGCTGGTATTGCGCAGCCGCTGGGCCAGCAGTTGGGTGAGTTTGACCAACACCTTGGCACCTGTCTTGGGGTGGCTTTCTATCAGCTCGGCAATGGCTGCGCGGGTCAGCACGGCGGCTTCTACTGGCTCGATGGCGATGCACGAGGCGTAGCGGGGGGCGGCATCCAGCATCGACATCTCTCCCAACGCGGCACCTTGCTTGACGACCGCCAGCCGCGACGGTTTGTCGCCCTCCTCGGTTTGCTTGCTCACATCCACCGTGCCCCTCAGGATGATCAGCATCCAGTCGCCCAGCTCGCCTTCGCGGATCAGCACTTGGCCGGCTTTCGCGCGCACGCGGGGCATCAGCGCGCCCAGGGCATTGGCCTCGGTTGCGCTGAGATCTTCCAGCAGCGCGGCTTCATGACGCCAGCCGTGGGTGATTTCTGCCAGATCGGCGCACCGGCCCAGCACTTCCAGCCCGGCGGCCTGTAATTGCTCTTCAATCGGTGCCATGGCCACGGCAGTGCCCGCTTAGCGAAGTGGTTGAGACGGTTGCAGTGTTTGCAACCACTGGTCGATTTCAAGCACGACCGCATCGCTGGCGTTGGTGAGCGCCTGCACGCCGCCTGCCACATCGTTGCTTGGAGCGGGCCGCTGGACAACGAAGGTCCGCTGGCCCAGCAGCTTTTCGCCCTGCAGGGCGGGCTGAATCACGGTAGCGCGCAAGCGCAGCAGGCCTACGCTGGCGGTCGTGGACTCAAACAGTTGGCTGAATTCATCCAGCTCCAGGCGAACCGCCCACGGGGTGGCGTTGCCTGCCGTGCTGGTGATAGCCTCACCGGGGTTGAGCACGGCGCGGTTTTTGCCCAACTGCGCGCTCAGGCGCTGGCGCAGCAGTTGCGCGGGCGGCATGCTCCAGCGCGCCTGCGCGTAGGGGCGCAGCTCCTGCGCGTTGAAGTACATCAAGCGGTACAGAACGCCGCTGCTGTTGAGGGCCGCGCTGCTTTCAATCTCGGCCAGTGCGATGGGTGGCAAGGCCTGCAAGATGTTGCTGGTCAGGACGGGGGCGGCAACTACGGCACCGGGGCCAAAGTCATAGGTGACGGCGCGCACGGGCTTGTCGGGCAGGGCGGCGCAGGCAGTGAGCAGCAATGTGGCGACCAGCGCGGCGCCGCTTGACGTGCGCAAGCGGTCTGACCTGACAGGGGGTAAATCAGAAAATTTCATGACGGACTTTTTCATGGTTTTGCCTGTGGTGGGGTGAACCCAGGCTCACCCGGGCCGGGTGTGGCGGAACCGTTGCCATAGATGAGAGATTGCGGGTTGTCGTTGACGGCATCGGCCGTGCGACCGACTTGCCGCGCCATGCGGGCCGCCTCGTCGGTGGCACGGTTCAGGCGCGGCAGCGTGCTGCCACTTAAGGTTTGGCTCACGCCCGTGAGGGACTGCACGCTTTCATTCAATTTGTCCACCACGCCGCCGCTCTGGCTGACGGACTTGGCAACCGTTTTTATCTCACTGGCCATTTGTTTGATCTCGTCAGCACTGGCCCCCATGCGATCAACATTACTGCCGACTTTCTCACCCGTGGCTTGCAGCGATTTGAGCGCGATGCTCATGTCCTGCGCAAGCTGGGGCAGGTTCATGCGCTCGGGGCCAAATTGGGCGGTGATGATACGGTTGGCATTGGCCGAAAATTGCTGCAAACCAACGGCGGCCTGGCCGATGTCCTGCACCGCCGTGAAGACAATTTGCTGATTGTCTGCCGATAGCATCTGGTTGAGTTTGCGGCTGGCTTCCTCTACCTGGGTCATCAGTGCCGTGCCTTGCTCGGTGAGCTTGGCCAATAGGCTGGGGCGCATGGGGATGCGGGCAATAGCGTCGTCCGACGTGGGCAACGTTTCTTTCGATTCACCGCTGTCGTCCAACTGGATGAAGGCCAAGCCCGTGACCCCCTGAAACCCCAGCGTGCCGAAGGTGGAGCGGGTGATGGGCGCGGCTTCATCGGCGGAGATGCGAATCAGCACATTGCCGGGTGTCACCGTGTCAAAACCGATAGACACTACTTTGCCCACCGCCACACCGCGAAAACGCACGCCAGCTTGGGGCTGCAAGCCGGTGACGGCTTCGCGCGTGGACAGCTCGTACAGGCGGCTCGCGCTGGTGTCGCGCGTCAGCCAGATCGCCATCGCCACGAGCAGGGCTGTGACGACCAGCACGAAAGTGCCGGCAGCAATGGCGTGGGATTTATTTTCCATGGGGTTAGCTCTTTACTTCTATGTTTATACCGCGAAGGGGTATTCGCGCAACAATTCCATCGCCCGCTGGCCCCGCTCGCCCAGAAAAAAGTTGTGGATGAACGGATGCGGGAAGGCAATGACTTCGCGCGGCGGGCCGCTCACAATCACCTGCTTGTCGGCCAGCACTGCGATCCGGGTGGACAGCTCAAACAGC
>JANOTE010000207.1:0-6136 GCA_031416195.1 Rhodoferax sp. | reverse complement strand
GCGGGACTGCGCTCGCGCTCCAGACCGATTAACAGGCCAATGGCAAGGCTGGTGATGAAGCGCGGCAGGTATTCCAGCTCTCCACCCTGCAGGAAGTCGATAGTCATGGCATCGGTCTACTCGGTTAATCTGGCGCGGGATTACCACAGGCCTAGATTATGTCCAGCCCTGCGCGCGAGGGGCGAAAGCTGGCGACAATTTTCGCCCTTGGTGCGTTGGCGCACAGACAGAGCGCGACCGCGACGCGACGATTGAAGTCCTCACCCTCCAACACTTCGCAGGAGACGTATGACGAAATTCTCGAATCGGCTCACGGCCTTTATGGTGCTGGCCATTTCCAGCGCTTATTCCCATTCCCAAGTGACACCCGCCCAGACACGCGGCGGGCTGCTTTACACCACTCACTGCATTGCCTGCCACACCACCCAAATGCATTGGCGCAATGACAGACTGGCCGTCGATTGGGACAGCCTGAAAGTGCAAGTGCGCCGCTGGCAGGGCAACGCGGCCTTGCAGTGGGGCGAGGCTGACATCACCGAGGTATCGCGCTATTTGAATGACACCATCTACCGCTACCCCACCCCGGCTGATCGCGTGGGGCTGGTTTCGAGCACGGCGGCCACGTCTGGGTGGGTCATCAAGATGAGGTGATGGCAGAGATTGCAAACTTGCTGAACCGAGGAGTACGGCAATGACGCCGCCTGCAGTACCGCGCCAAGCTCACGGCAGCACACTTCTAAAGTTTTTCGCGCTGGTGTTCGCATTCTCAATACCGCTTTTTTTACTGGGTGGCGCGACCGACCTTCAGTTGATGCCCGGCCTCTCAGTCAGTGCGCTCGCGACGTTTGCTCCCGCGGCGGCAGCGTTGGTGTTGGTGCACCTGAACAAAACGTCTGCGGGCATGCTGTCGCTGCTCAAGCGATCTTTTGATTTTGAGCGTATCCAAAACAAGCTCTGGCTCGTGCCCGTTCTATTTTTGATGCCCGCCGTCAGCCTGGTGGTTTATGGCCTGATGCGCTTGATGGGCATGCCGTTGCCCGCAGCGCCGTTTCAGTTACTTCCTGCGCTGCTGATGTTCATCGGGTTCTTTGTCGGCGCATTGGGTGAAGAGTTGGGCTGGTCAGGCTATGCGCTTGACCCCATGCAAGCGCGCTGGGGTGCATTGGGTGCCAGCGTCCTTCTCGGGCTGGTCGGAATCCTCTGGCACCTTACGCCGCTGCTGGTGATGGGTCGCTCACCCCCATGGATTGCCTGGTGGTGCTTGTATGCACTTACCTTTCGGATTCTCGCGGTCTGGCTGTACAACAATACTGGCAAAAGCGTGTTTGCAACCACGCTGTTTCACACCACGGTGAACATGGCCTACATGGGGTTTCCGGTTTACGGATCCCATTTCGATATGCGTCTTGCGGGCCTTGTGATGGCGGGTGCGGCCTTGCTTGTCATCGTAGTTTGGGGGGCGAAAACGCTGGCGGGGCGCACTGAAAGTGCATCGCATACATCACCACGGATTTAAACGGCAGGACACTATGAGACACATTGAAAGACACCGCACCGCCCGCATCGGCTGGCTGCGCGCGACCGTGCTGGGCGCCAACGACGGCATTGTTTCTACCGCAAGCCTGATTGTTGGAGTGGCCGCTGCCAGCGCCAGCCAGGGCAACCTGCTGTTGACCGGCGTGGCGGGGCTGGTGGCCGGAGCCATGTCGATGGCGGCGGGCGAGTATGTGTCGGTGTATTCACAGGCCGATACCGAAAAGGCTGACTTGGCCCGCGAGCGCGCTGAGCTTAAAAAAGACCCTGCTTCCGAGCACCGTGAGCTGGCGGCTATTTACGTCACGCGCGGGCTGGACGCTGCACTGGCGCGGCAAGTGGCAGACCAGTTGATGAAGCACGACGCGCTGGGGGCCCATGCGCGCGAAGAGTTGGGCATTTCTGACACGCAGAGTGCGCAACCGGTTCAAGCAGCACTCTCCTCTGCAGGCAGTTTTGCCGTGGGGGCCGCGCTGCCGTTGGGCGTCACGGCCTTGGCAGCGGGGCCAAACCTGATCGCTTGGGTCACAGCAATGTCGCTGGCCTTTTTGGCTTTGTTGGGCGTGCTGGCGGCGAAAGCGGGGGGTGCCAACATTTGGACGGGCGCTTGGCGCGTAAGCTTCTGGGGTGCGCTGGCGATAGGCATCACGGCGGGTGTGGGTTCACTCTTTGGAGCGGTGGCATGAATGTTGAGCAAAAACCCGATCCGCTCGCCACAAAATTTGGCGTACACCCCGACGTGCTCAAGCTCGGACTGGTCAGCTTCCTCACCGATCTAAGCTCGGAGATGATTTTCTCGGTGTTTGCAATTTTTTTCACGACTGTTGCGGGTGCTTCTGCTGCATTGCTGGGCTTGGTCGAAGGCCTGGCTGATCTGTCGGCTTCATCCCTCAACTACTACGCAGGTTGGTTGTCGGACCGCACTGGCAAACGCAAAGTATTCGCCTTGGCAGGCTATACCTTCTCGACCTTGGCCAAGGTGATCCTGCTGGGCAGCAGTTCAATCACCGGGCTGACTTTTTTTCGCGTCATTGAACGGCTCGGCAAAGGCTTCAGAGGCCCACCGCGTGACGCTTGGCTGTCTGCAGTGGCCGACAAGGCAAGCCGGGGTTACGCTTTCGGCGTTCACAAGGCGCTGGACAAGTCGGGGGCTGTGCTGGGGCCACTGGTGGCGTATGGCCTGCTGTCGTGGTTGGGTGAAGGGGCTGCTACTTACCAGATCCTGTTTTGGGTGGCGTTGGTGCCTGCGGTGCTGGCTGTGATGGCTTTGAGCCTTATCAAGGATCAGCCAGCAGCTGCGCGTCCACGCGACAACATGCTGCAGACTTGGCAAAGCCTGAGCCCCGCGTTTAAACGTTACCTGATCAGCGCAGGTATCTTTTCGCTGGCCTATTTCAGCTTCGGATTCTTGATGTTGCGTGCGCACAGCGTGGGATTCTCAGTCAAAGACACGGTACTGTTATACGCAATGTTCAACATTGCGTGCGTCATTGCCGCGCCGCTGATCGGCAAGCTCGGAGATCGTGTCGGCAGACCCAAAATGATCATGCTGGGCTACGCCACCTACTTGGTTATGAGCCTCGGCTTCGCGTTTGCCAACACCCAATGGGAAATCGTGATGCTGTTCCTTCTCTACGGCGTGTTCTACGCGATCGACGAAGCCCAAAACAAAGCCTTCATTGTCGATTTGGAGGCCGAGCGGCGCGCGTCCGCAATTGGTCTGTACAACTTTGTGACCGGCGCGATTTATTTGCCCGCATCGCTGATTGCTGGAGCATTGTGGCTGCTGAACCCAGCCAGCGCATTTCTGCTGGCAGCGGGGCTGTCCTTTGCCGCGCTGGTTGTGTTTGCGCTGACGCGCCCGGATCGCGTTCGCGAAGGTGCGCTACCGCACTGAGGTTTTATATTAGGCGAGCAAGGCGATGCCGGACTTTCACCCTTTGAATGGGAAATACCAGCCCGATGAGCATCCAGCATATATTCCTGCCTATTGATAAAACGCCTCAACCTTACCCTTCAGTTTGATCAACAGCGGCTGGCCCTTGCGATCCAGCGTTTTACCTGCAGGCACTTTCACCCAGCCTTCGCTGATGCAGTATTCAGCCACGTCTGAGCGCTCTTTGCCGTTGAAGCGGATGCCGATGTCGTGCTCGAACACGGCAGCCACGTGGTGCGGGCTGCGCGGGTCAGTACAGAGGTGATCGGGCAAGGCGGGGCGGGCTGCGCTGTCGGCATTGACTGGAGTTTGGTTGTGATCATTCATACCCACAAATCTACCCTAAGTTCACAGGTCATTGTTGCTATTTATTAAATAGCTATTTGTGCAATATACACGCGAGCTAGAGCACATTTTATTCGTACTTTGGGGGTTTTGCGTGTTTTTGACTAATAAAATTAACCTGTAGGTTCATTTATTGCGCCATTGAGCTGCCATTTCAGCTCAAGGTAGGACAGCGCTGACATGGCGTTAAGGCGGCGGCTGGTGGACGCAGGCCTTTAATTCCCGCATGCTGGTTTGTCGTTCAAATGGAGTTGATTCATGTCCGTTTTTTTCGACATCACCCACACCACCCATTACCGCTACGCCCAGCCTGTGACCCTGGGCGAGCACCGGGTTCTGTTTCGTCCGCGTGACAGCCACGACCTGCGCGTGCTGGCCACCAACATGACGGTGACACCCGAGCCGATGGACATTCGGCTGATTCAGGATGCGTACTCCAACTCGGTGGCGCTGATACAGCCGCAAAGCCCAGCGGTCGAACTCAAGGTGGAATGCGCGTTCTCGGTCGAGCACACCGGCACGCGCGCGCTGGAGCTTCCAGTGAGCGCCTCTGCCCAGTTTTACCCGTTCAGCTACAGCCCAGAGGAGCAGTTTGTACTCGCGCATTATTTAATGCCGTATTACGACGACCCCGGCGGCCAGCTTCTGGCCTGGGCAAATCAGTTCACCGACAACACAGCCAGTGGCGACGCTCCCAAAGGCACCCGTGACCTGCTGGTTGAAATGACCGGCCACATCCGCAACAGCATGAGCTACCGCGCCCGCTTTGACGAAGGCGTGCAAACGCCGTTCGAAACGCTGGCACTGCAAAGCGGAACCTGCCGCGACTTTGCCACGCTGATGATCGAAGCGATACGCCACTTGGGCTACGCCGCGCGCTTTGTTTCGGGCTACCTGTACACGCCGTGGCTTGATGGCGGTGAAGACAACATCATTGGCGCCGGTGCCACGCACGCCTGGGTGCAGGTCTACCTGCCCGGCGCGGGTTGGATTCCATTTGACCCGACCAACAACCTTATCGGCGGCACCGACTTGATCCGCACCGGCGTCGCCCGCCACGCCAGCCTGGCATCGCCCGTCAGCGGCTCCTGGAATGGCTTTCCTGGCGACTACATGGGCATGGAGGTGGACGTGCAGGTACGCAAGCGCGGGGGCGACTGAGGCGACGGGCTGGATGAAAAAGTCTGAACGTGCGGCAAAGGTTTGGTCAAAGCGTTTTGGCCAATGCCTCAAGCTGATCGGCAGCAATCCCCCAGCCTTGGTGAAAGCCCAACTTCTCGTGCTCGGCGCGGTCTTGCGCATTCCAATGCCGCGCAACGGCTTTGTAAAGCGTGCCGCCGCCGGGCGCGTCCGCCAGGTTGATTTCACCGACCATGAAGGCCTTCCCAGAAGGCATCCACGCGCTGGTGAACGCATCCGTGAACACCAGGCGCTGGCCGGGTATGACTTCCAGATACAAGCCGTTGTTGGGAAATTTCTCGCCATTGGGCCCGTTCATCGTCATCGAACTCGCACCACCCGCGCGAAGATCGGACACCACATCGCTCACAAACCAAGGCTTGGGGCAAAACCATAGCTCCAACAAGGCAGGCTCAGTCCAACAGCGCCAAATGGCCATGCGCGGCGCTCGCAGCGTGCGCTCAAGTACCAGTTCATTCGATACCGTTGATAGAGATGAATCCATGGATTACTCCTAAATTAAAGCCACTTCACGCAATTTCTATGAAGTTTTGAGGCTTATTCCGCAAAACAATTGTGCTTGCAACTCAACCGCGAAGCGCCGCCTCAATGGCGGCGATGTCGATTTTCCTCATCTGCATCATCGCCTCGAAGGCGCGTTTGGCCGCAGCGCGATCAGGGTCTGTGTAGGCCTGCGTCAACACGATGGGCGTGATCTGCCACGACAGCCCCCATTTGTCTTTGCACCAGCCGCACATGCTCTCCTGCCCACCGTAACCGACGATGGCGTTCCAGTATTTGTCCGTCTCGGCTTGATCGACGGTGGAAATTTGAAACGAAAACGCATCGGTGTGAGGTCGCCCCGGCCCGCCGTTGAGCCCCAAACAAGGTATGCCGAGCACGGTGAATTCAACGGTCAATACATTGCCTTGTTTACCTGCGGGATAGTCTCCCGGCGCGCGATGCACAGCTTTGACCGAGGAGTCGGGAAAGACCGAGGCATAGAACCGCGCGGCCTCTTCAGCGTCGCCGTCGTACCAAAGGCAGATCGTGTTCTTGGCGGGGCTGGTCATGTCACTTCTCCATGACCATTTGAAAGCCGCCGTAAATCATGCGCTTGCCATCAAAAGGCATGGGCGCGTT
>JANOTE010000206.1:0-2464 GCA_031416195.1 Rhodoferax sp. | reverse complement strand
TCGGGCCAACACCCGAGGCGGACGAGAAAAACACCTGACCGATGCCAGGCGATTACCGTACCACTGGAGTGGCAGATCAGTCGTTAGGGGAAATCAGGCCGGTGCGCATGGCATAACGTACCAACCCAGTCACTTCGTGAACGCCAAGCTGTTTCATCAATTGGCTGCGGTGCGTTTCAACTGTCTTGACTGACAGATCAAGCCTACGCGCTACCTCCTTGGTGCTGTGGCCTTCAGCAATCAACTGCAATACTTCGCGCTGACGTTGGGTGAGTTGGGTGCCCGGCAAATCGTCGCTGCGCAGGCGCCGGACATAGTCACTCAGAACACCCCTGGATACGGCCGAGCTGAGGTAGTTGTCACCCCTCAATACCGCATTGATCGCCAACTCAAGCTCCAGTGGCGCAGAATCTTTGAGGAGATAGGCGGCTGCGCCATGGCGCAGAGCCTGGCGGACATATTCCTCCGTTTGGTGCATGGAGAGAATCACCACCTGCATTTCAGGCATTTCGCTTTTTAGCCGTGCGGTTGCTTCCAACCCGTTGAGCCCAGGCATGGCTATGTCCATCAACACCAGCCTTGGTTGCAATTTCTCCGCCATCTCGATCACCGAAAGTCCATCTTCTGCTTCGCCCACCACGTCGATGTTTGGCATCAATTCCAGCAGTTTTCTGATACCCGCACGCACCAGCGTGTGGTCGTCGGCCAGCAGTGTACGAACCCGGTTCACAGCGATTCCCCTGCACGGCGTAATGGACAGCTCACCTGCAAGGTAGTGCCCTCACCCGGCTTGGATTCGATATCGAGTACACCGCCAATGAGGAGGGCGCGCTCTTCCATGCCCAGCAAACCGATACTGCCCCCCGCCTTGGCGCGCTCGCGCATGGCAGCCAAGTCAAATCCGATGCCATCGTCATGGAGCCTCATGACCAGCGTTTCGCCATGTTGAAAGAGTTCCAACGTCACATGCTTGGCCTGCGAGTGACGCACAATATTGGTTATCGCGGTCTGCGCAATGCGGAAATAGGCAGTTTCAATATCTGATGCGACCCGCTTTTGCGGCATCACGGGAAGGAAAATAGGCACAAGACCATGGTGATCGGCGGCCTGATCAACAAGCCACCTCAATGCCGCCGTGAGGCCAAGGTCGTCCAGCAACGAGGGACGAAGTGTGAGGGCCATTCTGCGCACCTGTTGCAGAGCTTCTTCGACAATCCGTAGATTTTCATTGTTAAGTTCTGCAATCGACTGCCCTGGCAAGCGGTCGCGCGACTGTAGATTGAGCTTGATCGCCGTCAGCGCCTGGCCCAGCTCGTCGTGTAACTCGATGGCCACTCGCCGACGTTCGGCCTCCTGTACTTCCAAAGTCCGTCGTGAGATTGCCTTCAACTGCAACCTGTTTGCATGCAGTAACGCCTCGGCCTGCTTGCGTTTGCTGATATCCACGGCAATGACCTGAAGCGCCCGGTGGTTCTTGTACGTGAAGGGCACCGCCGACACCTCAACGTCGAAGACGGTGCCGTCAAGTTTCATATACCGATCTTCGGCAGGGTAAAGACCAAGTTCGCCCAGTAGCATCCTGCCGATTCTTTGGGTGGCTGCGTCAACTTGTTCAGGGTGAATGTGGTCGACGATGGAATGCCCAATGAAGTCCGTGGCTTGGTCAGCGCCAAACATGAACAGTGCAGCACGGTTTGCCAACACAATCTTGCCCTCCTGAATCACGCCAATGGCATACGGCGACTGGTCCACCAGCAGGCGATACCTTTCTTCGCTCTCATGCAGCGCGATCTCAGCCAGTTTCCGTTCTGTAATGACACTTGCCGATGGCACCAAAAATTTAACCTGACCAGTTTCGTCGCGTACTGACTGCATTGAAAAATCGATCATGATCGGTTGGTCTGCCACTCCGCGAATTTGCATGTCGAAGCGGGAAGACTCACCCTGCGCCCCGCGTTTGACCGCGCCGCGGATCTGATTTTTAGTCGCTTCAGAATAATTAACCCAGAAGGTTTCCTCCAGCGGTTTGCCAATAACGTCTGCCAATTGCAGGCCTGCGGCCGCCAGCGCGGGCTGGTTGGCCTCCAGCAGGATACCTTCAGGCGTTGTCATTCCCACCAGGATGGCTGGCCCCAAGCCATCGATCAGATTGCGCAAGCGCAATTCACTTTCAACCACAGCCTGCTCGGCCAGCTTGCGGTCGGTTATATCGTGGAAATAGATCGACAAACCGTCGGGAGACGGATATAAATAGTTCTCAAACCAGCGTTTGTAAGGTGGGTAGTATTCTTCGATACGGATGGCTTGCTGGTCGCTCATGGCTTTTTCATAGGCAATGTGGAACTTCTGGCCAACGCCCTCAGGAAACTCAGTCCAGATGTGCTTGCCGATCAACTGTGAAGGCTCTCGGTCAAACATTTGACCGGCCTTCTTGTTGACATAGGTATAGCACCAATTTTTGTCC
>JANOTE010000205.1:0-4843 GCA_031416195.1 Rhodoferax sp. | reverse complement strand
ACCACTGGCACGTCTTTGGCCTTCAAGCCTGCATTGCCAAGCTCTTTGTAGAAGGGCACGTTGGAGTCACCATTGATGTGGAAACCACTGCCGTCTTGCCACCGGCAGAAAACTTCTTCACATCAGCCACGATGGTTTGGTAGTCGGAATGACCAAACGGGGTGTACTTCTCGTCGATGTCGGTGTCTTTCACGCCCTTGGATTTCAGGTAGGCGCGCAGAATTTTGTTGGTGGTACGGGGGTACACATAGTCAGTGCCCAGCAGTACCCAACGCTTGGCGGCACCACCGTCTTTGCTCATCAAATAGTCAACCGCTGGAATGGCTTGCTGATTCGGAGCGGCCCCAGTGTAGAACACGTTTTTGGACAGCTCTTCACCCTCGTACTGCACGGGGTAGAACAACAGACCGTTCATTTCTTCAACCACGGGCAGCACGGATTTGCGGGAAACTGATGTCCAGCAACCGAAGATCACCGCGACCTTGTCTTGGCCGAGCAGTTGTTTGGTCTTCTCAGCGAACAAAGGCCAATTGGAGGCTGGATCCACAATGACGGGCTCCAGTTTTTTGCCCAACACGCCACCCTTGGCGTTAATTTCGTCAATGGCCATCAGAACGGTGTCTTTCAGCACGGTTTCTGAGATGGCCATGGTGCCCGACAGGCTGTGCAAGATGCCCACTTTGATGGTGCCGCCTGCTTGCGCAAATGCTGGCAGGGCGAAAGTGAATGCACCTGTTGCAACGGCGGCTGCGGCTGCAATGGCTTTGAGGGGTCCTCGACGATTCATCATGATTCTCCAAACATAAAAGTGAAAAAAGAAATGCGTTGGTGCAAACTGCGGTTTAGTGTCAAACAGTTGCATCTGACTTTGCAAACAACGTGCCAGACATTGCTGCCGGTGCGAGCGGATTGAATTGGCGTTAAGCGCGCTCAAGGACATGCATTCGCACCAATAAAGGGCGAGAATTTGCACCAAAACTTGTTCACACTGTCCGGGTTTGTGTTGCATCACGCACTTTTATAGTGCTTCCCCGCAGAAAGCCTTCAAGCCGTTTACGCGTGTTCAAAGGCATGCAAGTTGCGTAACAATGCAAGCATCAAATTAAAAGCTACAGCCGCCTGATATGGAACTCACTCCCCGTGAAAAAGACAAGCTCCTGGTCTTCACCGCCGCGCTTTTGGCTGAACGGCGCAAGGCGCGTGGGCTTAAGCTGAATTACCCGGAGAGCATGGCCTTTATCAGCGCCGCTGTGATGGAAGGTGCGCGCGATGGCAAGACCGTGGCCCAGTTGATGAGCTTCGGGCGCACCGTGCTGACGCGTGCCGATGTGATGGAGGGCATTGCCGAGATGATTCCTGACATCCAGGTCGAGGCCACCTTCCCTGACGGCACCAAGCTAGTGACCGTACACCAGCCGATTGTTTGATTCCCTTCATAGCAATAAAAAAACATGACACCTGGCGAAATCATTCCTTCTGACGGCCCTGACCACGTTCTCAACGTGGGCCGTCGCACCATCACCCTCGTGGTGCAAAACTCGGCAGATCGCCCGATTCAGGTGGGCTCGCACTATCACTTTGCTGAAACCAATGGCGCGCTGGGCTTTGACCGAAACGAGGCGCGCGGCATGCGCTTGAATATTGCGTCGGGCTTGGCGGTTCGCTTTGAGCCGGGGCAGCAGCGCACGGTGGAACTGGTCGACTTTGCAGGAGAGCGTAAGGTTTACGGTTTTCGCGGACTTGTGAACGGAGCGCTCTGACCATGGCAACCATTGGACGACGCGCTTACTCAGAGATTTTTGGCCCGACGGTAGGTGACCGTGTGCGCCTGGCGGACACAGGGCTGCTGATTGAAGTCGAGAAAGACCACACGTTGAACGCAGGAAGCTACGGTGAAGAAGTGAAATTTGGCGGTGGTAAAACCATCCGCGATGGTATGGCGCAGTCGCAAAAAATGCGTTCTGAAGGTGCAGTCGATTGCGTGATGACCAACGCGCTCATCGTCGACCATTGGGGCATCGTCAAGGCCGACATTGGTTTGAAGGGCGGGCGCATCGTTGCCATTGGCAAGGCGGGCAACCCAGATGTGCAGCCCGGCGTGGACATCATCATCGGGCCTGGCACAGAGATCATCAGTTGCGAAGGCAATATCGTCACGGCGGGGGGCATTGACTCGAATATCCACTTCATCTGCCCGCAGCAAATTGAAGAAGCGCTCGCCAGCGGCATCACCACCATGCTCGGTGGCGGCACCGGCCCAGCAACTGGCACTTTTGCCACGACGTGTACGCCAGGGCCGTGGAACATTGAGCGCATGCTACAGGCGGCCGATGCGTTCCCGATGAATTTGGGATTTCTCGGCAAAGGCAATGCGTCACTGCCTGCTGCGCTGCACGAGCAGATCAACGCTGGCGTCATCGGCCTGAAATTGCATGAAGACTGGGGCACCACGCCAGCGGCGATCAGCAATTGTCTGGATGTGGCCGATGCAACGGACACGCAGGTGGCGATTCACTCCGACACCTTGAACGAATCAGGTTTTGTTGAGAACACAATTGCCGCCACCAAAGACAAAGCTGGCGCGGGTAGATCGCTTTGCGCCTTCCACACCGAAGGCGCAGGCGGTGGCCACGCGCCGGACATCCTGCGCGTGGTAGGCGAGGCCAATTTTTTGCCCAGCTCGACCAATCCCACCATGCCTTACACCGTCAATACGCTGGACGAACATGTGGACATGCTGATGGTCTGCCACCATTTGGATCCAGCCATCGCGGAAGACTTGGCGTTTGCCGAGAGCCGCATCCGCAAAGAGACCATTGCTGCCGAAGACATCCTGCACGACCTGGGTGCCATCAGCATGATGAGCAGCGACAGCCAGGCAATGGGCCGCGTCGGCGAAGTGATCATCCGCACTTGGCAGACGGCGCACAAGATGAAGGCGCAGCGCGGTGCATTGGCGGGACTGACAACCGGCGCAAGCGCCGTGGACACCGAGCGCAACGACAACTTCCGCGCCAAGCGCTACATTGCCAAATACACCATCAACCCCGCAATTGCACACGGCATCAGCCATGAGGTGGGTAGTATTGAAGTCGGCAAGTGGGCCGATTTGGTGGTGTGGAAGCCTGCCTTCTTCGGTGTGAAGCCTGCGCTGATATTGAAGGGCGGCTTTATCGCGATGGCTGCGATGGGCGACCCGAATGCCTCCATTCCCACACCCCAGCCGGTTCATTACCGCCCGATGTTTGGCGCGTTTGGCGGGGCACTGTCGCGTGGCTCGTTGACGTTTGTTTCACAAGCAGGTTTGAACGCGGGCATCAAGGAGCGTTTCGGCCTGAGTAAAACCTTGAGCGCGGTCAAAAACATCCGGGGCATCCGCAAGCAGCATATGGTACACAACAGCTACCTGCCCAAGATGGAAATTGACGCACAGACTTACTCGGTTCGGGCCGACGGGCAGTTGCTCACCTGCGAGCCAGCGGTGACCCTGCCGATGGCGCAGCGCTACTTTCTGTTTTGATGATTCAAGTCTCCAAACTCATGCCGCAAGGCAGAGGCCTGGCACCAGTGCTGCTTAAACGCGCAGCGACGGTTGAGCTGGACTGGGATGTACGCCAGAAAAGCCGTTTTGATACAACCGACTCAACGGGACGGCACTTGGGTATATTTTTGGCACGCGGAACGGTGGCGCGTGGAGGCGATGTGCTGGTGGCCGAAGACGGTTCGCTGATCCGGATGATCGCAGCGCCGCAGTCTGTCCTGCGCATCACGCACTGCACTGCGCACGGCATGCCGTATGACTTGATCCGCGCGGCCTACCATTTGGGCAATCGCCATGTGCCGATTGAGCTCAAGCCGGATCACCTGAAAATCGAGCCGGATCATGTGCTGGCAGACTTACTGCGCGCCATGCACTTGATTGTGAAGGCGGTCGATGAGGCATTTGAGCCCGAGAATGGCGCCTATGCGAGCGGTGGACATGCCCATGCGGGAAACGAACATTCCCATCAACACTAAGTCACCCCAAGCCGTGCTTGATTCCAACCTGATGCAGCTGATGTGGCTGGCATCGCCCGCGTTGCCTGTTGGTGGTTTTTCATATTCGGAAGGGTTGGAGGCTTTCGTCAATTCTGCTGACCCGGCCACAGAATTGGCAGCGTCCGATTGGTTGGTTGACCAGCTTCATTTGACCTTGGCGCGAGGTGACTTGGCCGTGATTGCCCAGGCTATCGAAGCCTGGAGGTGCAATGACGTTGATCAGCTCAACAGCCTCAATGCGTGGGTGCTGCGAACCCGCGAAAGCAGCGAGTTCAGAGCCCAAACTGAACAAATGGGCCGATCACTGTTGGAGTGGCTGCGCAACCACAACACGGCAACACTTACGCAGATAGATGCCTGCGCGCGAATACAACCCACCTACCCGCTGGCGTTCGCACTTGCAGCGTCCAGCACACAGGCACCGTTACGCGATTGCCTGCTCGCTTTTGCCTTTGGCTGGTCTGAAAACATGACGCAGGCGGCGATCAAATCAGTGCCATTGGGCCAGAGTGCGGGCCAGCGCATTCTGTCCAGACTGACTGCCGAAATTCCTGCGGCCATTGACTATGCCATCGCTTTGGGTGACGATGATCGCCAAGCTTTCTCCCCCATGCTGGCCATTTTGAGCAGCCAGCATGAAGTCCAATACTCCAGACTGTTTCGATCCTGAAACCCACTATGCCCAACCTGCACCATATCAAAAACCGCACCAAAAACTTGCCTCCTTTGCGTGTGGGCATCGGCGGCCCGGTGGGCTCTGGCAAAACCACGCTGCTGGAGTTGCGGTGCAACGCCTTGCGCAGCA
>JANOTE010000204.1:0-19886 GCA_031416195.1 Rhodoferax sp. | reverse complement strand
GGTGACCAGCGTGGCCGATGAACGAGCCTTTCAGCCGGGCATCAACGCCATCGCCCTCACCTACGACTACGCACTTAAACCCCAATACGCGCCCATCATGACGGCGGTGCAGCACACCAGCGGCAAGGTGGTAAACCGCCTCACGCACATCAACACCAGCAGCGGCGATTTGCTGAACAAGCTGGAGGCGGTGCGTCTGATCTGCCAGGAAACGGGCTGCGCCCAGCGCTACCTCACGCACGATGCGATGAACGCGATTGGCCAAGTCTCCGCCCGCATCGACGATGCCCAGGGCAGCACCGAGAACACTGCCCGCTTTACCGACTACCTTCACCGAATTCAAGACCAGGACTTGACGCTGGGCGTCGCTATGACCGATGCCAAAGGCGACCGCAGCAAACGGCCCCATCAGCAAGCCAATGTTGATACCTACGTGCACGTGGTCGAGCGCAATGCCCTGATCAATGGCAAGCGCGGCATCGTGATCAGCGGCACCAAAGCCATCGTCACGGGCGCGCCTTACATGCACGGGTTGCTGGTGATGCCGTGTCGCAACATGGGCCCGGCTGATTCCGATTTTGCCGTCTGCTGCGCCGTGCCGATAGATGCACCGGGCCTCACCATCATCGCCCGCCCGGCGGGCCGTCCTGGCGAAAAGCTGGAGCACGGTGCGGCGCTGTTCTCATCCAAATACGGGCAAAGCACGGCAGTTTGCATGTTTGACAAAGTCTTCGTGCCGTATGACAACGTCTTCTATGATGGCTCGACCAACACCTGGGAGCACAGCGGCCATCTCACTTACAGCTACGCCACGCACCACCGCCACACCTGCATTGGGGCGCGCGCGGGCTTTGGCGACCTGCTCATCGGCGCGGGTGCGCTGATGTGCGAAGCCAATGGTTTTGATCCCGCCAAAGAGACGCATTTGCGCGAGCAGATGGTCGAGCTCATCACCATCACCGAGAGCTTCTTTGCCTGCGGGGTCGCCGCCAGCGTCTACGGCAAGGCCGATGAGCACAGCAAAACCTTTGTGCCTGATGCCGTCTTCAGCAACATCGGCAAGCTGCTGCTGGCGACAAAGATCTACGACATGCACCGCATCGCCCATTACGTAAGCGGTGGTCTGATCGTTACCCTGCCCGGCCCCGACGAAGACCACAACCCCGAGACCGCTGCGCGCTTAAGCGAGGTCTTGCGCGCCAACCCCGATGTGCCCTATGAGCAGCGCATCCAAACCGCCCGCTTCATCGAAGACCTAACGGCTGGCTACCAAGGCGGCTGGTACAGCGTGATCAGCATGCACGGCGGCGGCTCACCCGAAGCCATGAAGCAGGAGATTTACCGCAACTACCCGGTAGGCAGCAAAGTCGAACTGGTAGAGCGCATTCTGGAGCGCGGCCTCAACGCCGATGGCTTCCCCGCTGCCGCGCCGCATGACCCAAGTCGCGCCATCACCCAAGTGCGCCAGCCAGGCAAGTGTTGCGATACGGGGTGTACGGTGCCTGGGCAGCCGGTAATGGTGGATTTGCCGATGGCAGTCAATGTGAAGCGGTGAATTCCCAAGAATGACTGGTTCAGTCCGCGAGAGGCCTATTTCGCAACTCACCGTCGTGCCCGCACACCCAAGTGAATATGCAGCTGTCAGGGCGCTCCTCATCCAAGGCCTTACGGCACGGTGGGGCAACTACGATGCAAGCTTCAACCCTGATTTGGAACATTTCGCCGACTCGTATCAGCAAGCGGTGGTTCTTGTTGCGAAGATCAGTGATCTGATCATTGGGTGCGGGTTGCTGTTAAGAGAAGCCGACGCGGTTGGTCAAATCGTCCGAATGACGGTGTGCGCTGAACGTCAACGCACAGGTGTAGGTCAAAAAATCTTGGCTGCACTTCTGGCAGCAGCCAAAGCCGCTGGGTACAGCGAAGTTTTGCTCGAAACGACCTCAACTTGGACATCGGCAGTCACCTTTTACTCGGCCTGCGGATTTGTACCCAGCAAGTTAGAAAGTGGAGACAGCACTTTTTTTTGGTGCTAAATTCCTCCAAGCTTTAGATGCCACGGATCGACCTCAAAGTGTCAACAGGTTCAGCCCCGCATACTGCCCAAAGCCCCGATCAAATGTCACCACACGCAGGCTTGCCTGCTTCGCCAGCGCGGCCAAGTAAGCGTCTGTCCAATCGTCAGATCGAAACTTTAGCTGGCTGGTGAATTGCCGCATCACCGGGTCAACGCCATCCGGTTCAGCCTGAAACCCAACCTCGGGCAGATCAACGGTCTCTTGTACCGCCTGCCAGGCTTGTTTGACGGTGTACGGCACACCACCCATCACCGTCTTGTTGGTCGACAGGCGCAGCAAACCCAGCAACGTGATGCGGCAGAAAAAAATACGCGGTGCGGTGCTACCGTTCCAGTAACCGACAGCTACCGAATGGTGAACATGTCGCTCGTTGAGTAACGCCAGCCAGACGTTGACATCCGGCAAATCACCGCGCACCCTGTCGAGTACAGCTTGGCTAGCCATTAGTGATCTTGGTGATCTTGGTGGTGTCCTGTTTGTCCATCAAGGCACTCAACTGTGCATTGCTCAGAATGGGCATGGGCTTAGCGCCTTTGCGCTTGAATACTGGTGCCGGGCTTCGCTTGGGTTCTGAGGCGGCTAGCGACGGGCGCTGCAACGCGGCTTCGACCAAGCGGGCAAAGTACTCCTTAAGATTGATGCCCTCCATCGCAGCACGGGCTTTCACTTCACGCAGAAGCGAGTCAGGCAGATCTAATGTTGTACGCATCGAAGCATTTTCGCATAAAAACGCAAATCTGATCAAAGGTGGTGATGGCTAAATAAACCGCGCACGCCACGCAGCACATCAGACGAAGTACCGTGCTTTGAGTCACCTGCCCGCGACGATTTCGTGCTGACCGAATTGAAGGCCCATGGGCATGCGTTGCGCACATCGCACGTCCCAGCCGACCGCCCGGCCATCACGCAGGTGCCGACTTCATGGGTGGCTACTGCTTTTTGACCAACGCAGCAATTGCAGCGCAGGTATTGCGCAACCAAGGCTGCAGCGAAGTGGCGATTCTGGATGTGGACTATCACCACGGCAACGGCACGCAGAGTATTTTTTACAACCGCGCCGATGTGCTGTTTGGTCAGCATTCACGGCGACCCGCTCACCGAATATCCGTTTTACTTGGGCCACGCGGATGAGACAGGTGACGGCGCGGGCACCGGCTTCAACCTCAATCTGCCGCTGACTACGGGCAGCTCAGTTGAAGTTTGGTTTGAAGCGCTGCAAAGCACCTACGCACGTGTTGCGAGCTACCGGCCTGATGCGCTGGTGGTGTCACTGGGTCTGGACACTTTCGCCGATGATCCGATCTCCACATTCGCGTTGCAATCCACCGATTTCATCCGACTCGGGCAGCGGCTTGCGCAGCTCGGGTTGCCCACCGTTTTTGTACTGGAAGGCGGTTACGCCGCGCAGGCGCTTGGGGTGAACCCAGTGAACGTCATGGATAGATTTGAGCAGTAGATACTACATAATAAATAGCAATATATCTATATTATTCATGGGCTAGAATTGTTTTTAATTTTAAACTTGCTTTAAAATTGCATTTTCAGCACTTAATATACCCAAATTAGGTATTTCAGCGCATCAGGCTAAGTCAGCCATTTGGCTTTGCAAATAATTTTGCAGGCCGACCTTCTCTATCAATTCAAGCTGGGTCTCCAGGAAATCAATATGCTCCTCGGTGTCGTCCAGAATGCTACGCAACAGATCACGCGACACGTAGTCGCGCGCCAGCTCGCAGACAGCAATGCCATTTTTGATGGTGGCCTGCGCACCCGTTTCGCTGGCTAGGTCACACGCCAGAATCTCAGGCACCGTTTCACCCACGCGCAGCTTGGCCATGTCTTGCAAATTGGGCAGACCATCCAGCGTGAAAATGCGGTCCATGAGCTGGTCGGCATGTTTCATCTCGCCGATTGACTCGGCGTACTCCTTCTTGGCCAGGCGATCCAACCCCCAGTGCTTCAGCATGCGGTAATGCAAGAAGTACTGGTTAATGGCAGTCAACTCGTTTTTCAACTGAGCTTGCAATTGCTCGACGACTTTGGGATCGCTTTTCATGGTGCTTCCTAAAAATGGGACTCATGAATTATCAAGGACGCGCTGCCCATTTTGCAAATATCAAGCTGATAACCTTGTCTTGCGATTTTGCTGATTTTGATGCAGAGATGCGTTCGCATTCCTGGCGGTCTTTTTAGATTTTCGCTTTTGGCAAAGAGGCACGCCCGGATCTCACGTGCAGCACCAGTACCAGCGGCACGCCCGCCCCCAACCCCCAGTGCAGCCACGCAGACCCTTGCCGCGCCCAACCCTCTGGGGCATACCAAAGTGCGTAGCCGGTCAGCAACAGCGCCATCATCACGCCCGCCAGCAGCGAGCCACTGGCGCGGTTTCTGGCAACGCGCCAGGCTAGCGGGATGTGCACTGGCAGCAGGCTGCCCACCAACACCAGCGTGGACAGCGCCGCCGCCGCATGGGCCCGGATCACCCACAGTTTTGCGGTCGCTTGCACCAGCTCATCTTGAAACATGCCAGGGGCGAAGTGCACGCCCAACCAGAGCAGGCCGCTGGCGGTCAACAACACCGTGCTGGCATACACCCCCCGGCGCTGCCAGTGCGGCAGTTTGATACTGGCGGCAACGGCACGGGGTGCATGGCGATGATGGCGGTGGTGCATATCAAAAAAGCATGTCAAAAAATCCAAGCTTGGGCACCGCAGTGCGCCAACACAGGGTGGTGGGTATTGCCCGTGGCGGCCACCACTTTGGTCAGAGCGTCTGCCGCCATGCAGGTGGCGGCAAGCACTGTCCAACTTTGCCCCAACGTCACGGGTTGTGCAGTAACACCGTGGCGCAGGCAACGCGCATCAGCCGGGGGTGGGCCTGATGGGCTGGCCAATTCAGTCGACCTCCAATAGCCTGCCGAAGTAGCGGCCGCCCGGTTTTGCACCACGCTACAGCTCAGCGTTTCAGACAAATCCCACGGCGCGCGAACCCGTAGCGGCACGCTGACATTGCCAAACACCCGCAGGTCGCCTCCCGCATTCACCCAGCCCTGATTAGCCCCCGCAAGTTGCAGTGCTTTGACGGCAGCATCTACCGCGTAGCCCTTCGCAATGCCGCCTAAATCGGCGCGCAAAGGGGCATGCTTGAGCAGCCGGAGGCGCGATGCGTCGATTTCAATGTCACACCAGAACCCGCGCGCCGCTGCGGGGCCAATGGCGCACACGTCAAAAACACCTTGCGTTGCGCGGCTCAATTGCAGGGCAAACTCAAAGACCGCCAGCGTTTCAGCATCTACCACCACCCATTGGCCGGGCGGCGCGGCGTTGAAACGAGACAAATCGCTTTGCGGTTCATGTGCAGACATCAGCGCGTGGACGCGTGCAACGCTGGTAAACGCAGCTTGGCTCGCGTCCAGAAGATGGGATTGCAGCCGACTGGCCTGACATTCCGTGCCCACCCCGCAGGCCACTTCAACCAGCGTGCCCAACAGAGGTTTCGCGCGGCGCAGCATCGGCCCTTTAAACCGCTGGGAGAAGCGCCGTTTGGCGCAGCACCGCCAACATGGCAACAATGCGGCGCACGCCATCCGTCACATGGTTGCACGACAGCGTGGCCCCGCTGATGAGGGCAATGTCCTCCCCAATCTTGATGGGCTGGGCCAGCGTTTTACCAGCGAACTGTTTTCGCCACGCGGGCAGCCGAATCTCCGCGCCGTGGCTTTCACGGTAGCTCAGAATTTCGACACCCACCACGGCACCCTTGGTGTCCAAGCCCACCGCGTAAGAGATCAATTCAAACTTGCCAATGACCTGGTCTACCACCACGCTGCCCAGGTAGTTGCCGTTGGCATCCCGTGCATGCGCGACCGACCAGGCGGCAGAGCGAGCGGATACCCCTGCCAGTTTTGCGACGGATTGCAGTTGCTCGGCGTTCAAGGCAAACCGTTGGCCATCCCACTGCGCTGCGGCGGGGAAAAAAAGCTGACGCGCCTGTTCCGCCGTCAGGTAGTCCACCGCAAACGCCGAAGGTGCAGAAACACCAACCGCCACCAAAACAGCAGCTACGTATGCTTTATTCACAGGCGGTCGAATGGTTGATCGATGGGTGGAATGGCTAAAACGACCAACCCAAGCCCAGTCCAACGCGGTTGTTGCCGCTGTTAGCAGAGAACACCTGGTAATCGCCCTTGATAACGACGTTTTGGGCCACGTGGAAATTCGCCCCTACGGTGGTGACGTTGACATACGGGTCGGCGGCGCGGCCCAAGCCAGTGGGTAAAGTCTCGTAGGCTTTGGCGGTGTTGAAGCGCTCCAGCCGCATAAACGGTTTTAGTTGGTAGTCGCCCTGACTCCACAGCTTGTAGGCCACTTGCACGTAGGCACCATCAAATTGCGATGGGATCGGCGTGGGGTCGCCCGCGAACGGCACGTTCAACGCAGCCGCGCCGCTAATGCTGCCCGAGGCGTATACCCCCGCCACATCCCACTTGCCCGGCGTCCAGCGGGCATGAATGTCCCAAATCGTCACACGCGGGCTGGCGTTGCCGGCCAGCGCTCCATGGCCCGCCTCGCCTGTGAAAAAGGCACCGCCTACCAGCAGGCCAGGGTAGCCGCGCCAATCCAGCGCGCCAAAGTAGCTCAGGTTTTTAGCCCTGGCCAATTGCAACTCTTGGTGTACGCTGCGCAAAGGCGATTCCTTGCCATCGCCCGAGTTTGAATCCCACTTGCTCAGATCAAATCCGGTGGAGATACCTGCCTTCCAAGTCAACCCCGCGTCGGTGGTTCCCATCAGCATCAAACCGCCTTCGCGCCACGTGCTGGGAATGATGGCTGTCTCGACAAAATTGCGCTCCACGCCATAGAAGGCATCAGGCTCGTGGTTTTCGTTGATCAGTCCCATGGGAATCAAAAACAGGCCACCCCGCGCGGCGATTTTATCGGTGATCTGGTGCTCTATGTAGGCCTGCTCAATCGCCGTTTCGCCACGGTCTGTGGCTGAAACCACCGCGTTCTCCCACTCAAACTCGCCTACAAACTTGGTCTTGGCATCAAACCGGTGTTGCACCCCAAGCACAATGCGCCGCGCCGTGGCTTGGGTGGCGTTGGCGTTGGCGTTGTTGGGGAAATTGTTGTAGTTGATTTCGCCGTACCCGGTGAGCACGGTTGACGGCCCAACCAACTTCATGCCCGTGCCTGACACGGCCGCCATCTCGGCCACTTCGGTTTTGGTCTGCTGGGCGGTGGCGTTGGCCTGCTCGGCAGTGGTTTGGGTTTTACTTTGGGTGGCTTTGATTTCGGCAAGCTCTCCCTTTAGGCGATTGAGCTCCTGCTGCATTTGTTCCATTTTTTGTAGCATCAACTCCTGAGCAGAGGGTGCCACAACGGTCTGCGCCAAAGCGGGTGCCAGCATGCCTGCCAAAGCTAGCGCTGCACTGAGCGATTGAAGCTTGAAATAGTTGGTTTTCATTTTTTGATTCCTGGAATTTTGGGTATTGGCGATCGCACGCTGTTCGCTGTCGCGATACAGGTCAAACCGGGGCGTAACGAAGCGAGCCAAATAGCCCTGCCGCTTCGTCCTCTGGCCCGGCGGCAAAGTACAGCGCATCGGCATCACCCAAAGTGACGCCATTGCCAAACTGCAAACCCCACAACCCAGGAATGGCCACAAAGCTGCCGTCGGTGCGGCGCAGATAACCCAAAAAGTTTCCGTTGTTGAGGTCAAATGCGGTGACGTAACCGGCACCGCCAAAGTTGCCCACTAACAAACTGCCCGCAAACGCGCCAAACTGGGCTGGCGCAATTGCTACGCCCCATGGCGCATTCAAGTGCTTTTCGTCTTTGTAAACCTGCACCAGCTTGCCCTGCAAGGTATACTCCACCAAGCGGCCGCGGTCGGGTACAAAACCGCCCGCTTTTTCGGTGTCGGCACCCATCGCATCTTCCTCACCCGCAAAAAACTGTGCTGTATCGTTAGGGCTGACGCGCGACTTAGCATAGGTGACAAATACTCGGCTGCCCAGCGTGCTGATGTTGAAGGGCACAAAATCACCAGGTAGCGCAACGCCCGCCACGCCCGTGGCGAAGGGGTTGCTGAAGCCTACCGTGGGCACAACCGCCCAGGTGGCATCGAACTGCAAAATCTGCGGCGTGCTGCCAAAGTCCACCGCCCAAAGCGTATCCCACGTGTCGGTCTTCAAGGCGACACCAAAGAACGCCGAACCTGCTGCGGTGCCGTCGTGTACCGTTCGAGAGCCACCGTTGTTGCGCAACACACCGCCGGTGTCTTGGCGGCGGTCTGTCCAGGCGGCAATAAAGCCGGTGTCGGTAACGAAGACAAAGCGGGCTGCACCTTCCATCGTCACCACCGGATCGACGCCATTGGGCATGGTTTGCAGCCCGTCGGTTAGGTTCTGGGGTACCCATGCGGCGGAAGTCAAAGGCGCGCCGATATACGCTACACCCGTGACCACACCGCCCGCAGAGAGCACCTGAGTGTTGGGCACCGTGACCCGCGTCAATTCGTCCACCGTCAAGCTGCGCAGCTTGGGGTCGGGGTGATTTCGCACGTCGCCAATAAACTCCCAAGACGAGCCACCACCACCTACCCAAAAATGCCCGCCTGCGCCCGCCGGACGAATGGCAATGCCCCAAGCATCAATCATGCCGGGAATAGTAAAAACGGCGTTGTAACTGGCGTTCGATGCCGCCAAGTTTGCGATTTCAAATCGGTTTTGGGCGGTGGGCACGCTGCCCACACCGCCACTGCCGTTGCTGGCGGCATCCCCGCCCCCACCGCACGCGGCCAGCACAGCAGCCGAACTGCCGGTCGCCAAAAATACTCTTCTTTTCATGATGTTTGCTATGCAAAGAGGCCCTGCTTTTAAAAAAAGGGGCTCTGGTTGTTGGCTAGCGGCACGTCGCAAGGACTGCCGTGGCTGAAGGATGGCTTGGGTTTCTGGGCTTTTGTGGCTCGATGCCCTGAGGTTGGATCAGGACTGCGCGAAAGGTTCGCTAGCGGGCTGAGCTCCCATTTTTACGATGGCAGCCTGCGGATGCGTTTGGCTGCACTGCGCCACCAAGTCGCGGGCGCATGACTCGCATTGACCACACTGGGTGCCAACACCCAACTCAAGCTGAATATCGTCAAAGCCCCGGCCCATATAGGCATGACGGACAATTTCCCGATCGGACACACGACTGCAAACGCAAATAATCATGCAGTGATTCTAAACACGAATCTTTCGCATTTGCAATAGCCTTACGAACAAATCCAAAATCAAATCGCCTACCCCGGAGATTCTAAATGCGATAAACTCCTATTTGCATTCGCGTTTATCCCGTCGCCACGCTTGCCACATCTCTCAGGAAATCCATTTTGTTACTGTCTGAACTCTCCAATGGAACGCATGCGCGGGTTAAAGGCGTCCTGGCAACATCCCCTCAGCTAGATGCTGCTGCGCTTCGCCGATTGACCGAGTTGGGTTTTATCCAAGATGAGCCGGTGCGCATGCTTCGCCGCGGCCCAGGCGGGCGCGAGCCGCTGGCGGTGCAAGTGGGTGAAACCCAATTTGCGCTGCGGCTGCTGGAGGCGCAGTGCATTGAAGTGAGCACGGCATAGCAAGTTGTATGGCGCGCTGCGTGGCAATCACTTGCGGTCCCAAAAGCTCCTGGCTTCACCCTCTGGCATTCGCACCGCGCACCCACCAGATTCACCGTTCACCTCATGTCCGACAACTTCGTTGCCACCCCTGACACACCCGCAACCCTGGCCAGCATTGCGCTGGTTGGCAACCCCAATTGCGGCAAAACTGCGCTGTTTAACCTGCTTACTGGTGCGCGGCAAAAAGTAGCCAACTACGCCGGGGTGACGGTGGAGCGCAAAGTGGGCTCAGTACGACTGCACAACGGGCAGCGCATCAGCGTGGTAGACCTGCCTGGGGCCTACAGTTTGACACCCGCCACACCTGACGAACGGGTGATGTTGGACGTGCTACAGGGCCGCCGCACTGGCGAGGACGCGCCGCAAGCCATTGTGGCCGTGGTGGATGCCACCAACCTGCGCATGAACCTGCGCCTGGTGCTGGAACTCAAACGCCTGGGCAAGCCCATGCTGGTGGCATTGAACATGGCCGACGTGGCCCGCGCCCAGGGCCTCGCGCTGAACCTGCCCCGCCTGGCGTTGGAATTGGGCTGCCCGGTGGTGGAAACAGTTGCCGTCAAAAGCAACGGCCATGCCGAATTGCTGACAGTGATTGAGCAGCACTTTTCGCCCGCCGAGATGGCCCGACAAACGCCTGCCGTTGCCGCCCCGGCCACCCCCGCAGATTTACAGCGAGAAGTGCGCAGAATTCTGGCACTGGTCGCACCCAGCGCCCCTTCGATCGACCGATTTCAGCACCGGCTGGATGCGCTGGTGATGCACCCGGTGCTCGGCCTGATCATCCTAGCGGCGATTTTGTTTTTCATCTTTCAGGCGGTGTTTTCTTGGGCGAATGTGCCGATGGACGGCATCAAGGCCGCGATGGCTGCCACAGGCGACTGGACTGTTGCACACATGTCAGAGGGCCCACTCAGAAGCCTGCTGGTGGACGGCGTGATTGCTGGCGCAGGCGGTGTGCTGGTGTTTTTGCCGCAGATCTTGATTTTGTTCTTTTTCATCTTGCTGCTGGAAGACTCAGGCTACCTGCCGCGCGCTGCGTTTTTACTGGACAACCTGATGGGCAAAGTCGGCCTATCGGGGCGGGCGTTCATACCGCTGCTGTCCAGCTTTGCCTGCGCCATTCCCGGCATCATGGCCACGCGCACTATTGCCAACTGGAAAGACCGGCTGGCCACCATCATGGTGGCGCCGTTGATGACGTGTTCTGCGCGCCTGCCGGTTTACGCCTTATTGATTGGCGCTTTCATTCCTGAGCGGGACGTGGGCTGGTTCGGTCTGCGCGGGCTAACGCTGTTTGGCCTGTACGTGGCCGGCATCGCCTCAGCCATGGCGGTGGCTTGGGTGTTCAAGCGCGCGTGGATGAAAACCAGCTACCAGCCGCTGATGCTGGAGCTGCCGCCCTACCGCCTGCCCAACCTGCGCAACCTGGCGCTGGGCCTGTGGGAGCGCGCACGCATCTTCATCCGGCGCGTCGGCGGCATTGTGTTCTCGCTGATGGTGCTGCTGTGGTTTTTCTCCACCTACCCAGGGCCCCCCGACGGGTGGGAACTTGCTCAAGGCCCCGCGATTCAGCACAGCATTGCTGGCATGTTGGGGCACGCTTTGCAGGTGGTGTTTGCGCCGATTGGGTTCAACTGGCAAATCTCCATTGCGCTGGTGCCCGGCCTGGCCGCGCGCGAGGTTGCTGTGGGCGCGCTGGGCACGGTTTACTCGCTGTCGGCAGCGAACGACGCGGTGGCGGCCGCCCTGTCGCCAGTGATTGCGCGCGGCTGGTCGCTGGCCACCGCCTACTCACTTTTGGCTTGGTATGTGTTTGCACCGCAATGCCTGTCGACCCTCGTCGTGGTCAAGCGCGAGACCAATTCGTGGCGCTACCCGTTGCTGATGGCCGCCTATTTGTTTGCGTTGGCCTATTTAGCCGCCTTTGTAACTTACCGCGTGACGCTATTTGTCGGCGGCTAGCGCCAAAAGCACCCGCTCAACTTGTTTTCATGGCAACGTCAATGATTTCAGATCTTTCTGCGCTGGTTCAAACGGCAGCGGTCGCGGCCTTGGTGGCCTATGGATTCGCGTACTCGGCTTGGGTGTTGATGCCTCAAACCGCCCGGCGCGCGCTTGCGGCACGTTTGGCAGGCCTGCCTTTGCCATTCGTGGCACGACAACACCTTCAGAAAACCGCCGAACGGGATGCCGTCGGTGGGTGTGCAAGTTGCGCCAGTTGTGCCAGCAGTACGAGCAAGCGCGCAGGCCCCGCGCCAAACGCCAGCGGAGTCAACCCCACATCGCCGCCTACAGTGCGACCTCTTGTTTTTCATCCACCGTCACGCTAATAGCTACTACTTATATAGCTAACTATGTATAAAAATATTGGTATATAGACACACTTTTATTACAAATTAGCCTCAAAACAGTCTTTTGCTCGTCTAATATACCCAAATTAGGTATACTTGACTACAACGCTGCAATAAGGCAATTTTTAACTTTGCGGTTCGTCGACGCGGCATCAGAAATGAATCCCCCGCATCATCTCCGACATCGCAATCGCTTCTGGCGACAAGGTCGGTTTGGCGGATTTTTCGCCCTTGGCGGCGGAGCTGTCGGGGAACATGCGGAATGTGGTGTTCATCAAAATCTGCGCGACGCGCGGGGACACGTCGTGCAGCAGCTCAACCGCTTTGCCCAGGCGCGTGGCGATGCGAACGGGTTTGTCGACGCAGGCTTCTACCAGCATGGCAGCGGCTTCATCGGGCATCAACAATGGCATGCTGTCGTAAATTTTGGTGGGCGCGGTCATCGGCGTGCGCACCAAGGGCATGTTGATGGTGGTAAATGTCACGCCCTGGTCGGCGTACTCGCTTGCGGCACAGCTTGTCCACGCATCCAGCGCGGCTTTGCTGGCGACGTAGGCGGCAAAACGTGGCGCGTTGACCAACACGCTGATTGAGCTGATGTTCACCACATGGCCTTTGCGCTTGGCAACCATGCCGGGCAGCAGGCCCATGGTGATGCGCAGCGCGCCGAAATAGTTGAGCGCCATGGTGCGCTCAAAATCGTGAAAGCGGTCGTAGCTGGCTTCAATAGCGCGGCGGATGGAGCGGCCTGCGTTGTTGATGAGAAAGTCGACACCGCCGTGGTTGTCTTCCATCTTTTTGACGAACGCGGCGCAATCGGTTTCGTTGACAATGTCCACTTGGTAGGTGAACACTTTTGCACCTTTGCCACCCGCTTCTTCAATGACTTTTTTGGCCTCAGCCAGCTGTTTTTCACCCCGCGCGCAGATGACTGTGATGGCACCAGCTTCGGCAAAGCGACAGGCGGCCGATAGGCCAATGCCCGATGAGCCGCCGGTGATCAGCACCACCTTGCCGCTCACCGTGCCCTTCAGGCTGCGGTCGATGAAAAGCGCCGGATCCAGGTGCCGCTCCCAGTAGTCCCACAAACGCCAAGCGTAGTCGTGCAGGTTGGGCACGGCGATGTCACTGCCTTTGAGCGCCGCCAGCGTCTCGCGGCAATCGAAGCGCGTGGGGTAGTTGATGAAGGCCATCATGTCTTCGGGAATGCCGATGTCTTTCATGATCGCTTTGTAGACGCGGCGCACCGGGGCCAGCGCCATCAACCCCTTCTTCACGCTCTTGGGGATGAAGCCTAATAGCGCGGCGTTGACAAACAGGTTCATCTTGGGCGCATGCGCGGCCTTGGAGAAGATGTCGAGAACGTCACCCACGCGGTAGCCTTGTGGATCAACCAAGTGGAAGCACTTGCCCTTGGTCGTCGCTTTGCCATGGCTGATGTAATCCAGCGCATTCACCACAAAATCGACTGGCACGATGTTCAGGCGACCGCCCTCCAGTCCAATCGACGGCATCCACGGCGGCAGGATCTGGCGCATACGCTGGATCAGCTTGAAGAGGTAATACGGGCCGTCAATCTTGTCCATCTCGCCCGTGGTGCTGTCGCCCACGACCATGGCGGGTCGGTACACCGTCCACGTGCCCTTGAACTCTTTGCGCACGATTTTTTCGCTCTCGTGCTTGGTCATGAAATAGGGGTGCTCGTAGTTCTCGGCCTCGTCAAACATGTCTTCGCGGAACACGCCTTCGTACAGGCCCGCTGCCGCGATGGAGCTGACGTGATGCAACTGGCCCGCGTCGATCACCTTCGCAAACTCGACCATGTTGCGCGTGCCTTCCACGTTGACGGCGATTTGGCTTTCTTCTGAGGCCCCCAGGTCATACACGGCGGCAAGATGATAGAAATGGTCGATTTGGCCCTTGAGCGCCTTGATGTTGTCAGCCGTCACGCCGAGCTTTTTAGCCGTCAAATCACCAAACACCGGGATCACGCGTGCGGCGCTGGCACCCCAGAATTCACGCAGCCTCGCCACCTTGTCTTCGCTCTCCTTGCGAATCAAGAAGTACACGACTGAGCCCTTGCGCTGCAGCAACTTCCTGACCAGGCGTTTGCCGATAAACCCAGTAGCACCTGTAACGAAATACTGCATGCAAGACTCCAAAATTGATCAGAACAGCTTTTGATTCTGCCGACTCACAACACCGGGCGACTTAGCAGAAACCCGCGAAACTGCCCCAAACATATGAATTACCCGGTGAACTACCGCTGAAGCATCATCGTCTTTGACGCAAAAATTAGAACTGTCACCCTAAACCGAAAACCGCCACACGCGTAAAGTTCAGACTGCGTCCCTACTCCTCAACGAAATTCTTCAGGAAAGAACCATGGTCAAAAAAATGCAGAAAACAGGCTTTGAAAAAACCAACCCCGCCTCTGGCATCCATCTCGCGGGTTCGGTCAAGGATTCGGCCCAGCAGATTTGGCAAGCTGGTTTGGGCGCGATTGCCAAAGCGCAGGCCGAAGGAACCAAAGCGCTTGAGTCGCTGGTCAAGGAAGGCACCAGCATGCAACGTAAAACCCAGGCTGCCGCAGAGGAAAAAATCTCCGAAGCCACCAGCCGCATGACTGCGATGGCGGGTGACATCTCCAACAAAGCCTCGGGCCAGTGGGACAAGCTGGAGAATATTTTTGAAGACCGCGTGGCCAAGGCCTTGAACAAGCTCGGCGTGCCCTCTGCAAAAGACGTGAGTGCCCTGATTGCGCGTATCGATGACCTAAACGTCAGCGTACAGCAACTCACCGCGAAGGCTGCAAAGTCAAAAGCCAACCCAGTCCCAAAACCTATCGCCAGGGCCACTGCCAAAGTTGTTGCAAAACCTGCTGTGAAAGCGGCTACAAAGAAGACAACCAGCGGCAAGTAGGCTTGGGTTATGTACACAAGCCGTCGTGTTGCAATGCAGCATTTATAGACGCGTCTGCCCTCTACACTTTGGCGCATGGTCAAAAAAGCGCCCCGTCGAACCGCTGAGCGCATCCTGGAAGTCACGCTGGAGCTGTTCAACCGCTTTGGCGAGCCCAATGTTTCCACCACCCTGATTTCTGCCGAACTGTCGATCAGCCCTGGCAATCTTTATTACCACTATCCGGCCAAAGACGCGCTGATCAACACGATGTTTGACCGCTATGAGCTCTCATTGAACGAGCTGTTGAACGCAAGTGATGGCGTGCGGGATGTGGAAGATGCCTGGTTCTTCCTGCACTCGCTGTTTGAGCTGATCTGGCAGTATCGCTTCTTGTACCGCGACCTGAATGATCTCTTAAGCAAAAACCGCCGCCTGGAAACGCACTTTCAAGCCGTGCTCAAGAATAAAACCCACGCGATCAAGGCCCTGCTGGATGGCATGAGTCGCTCCGGGGCCATCACCATTGCGCCTGCCAGTGTCGAGCCTACTGCCACGACGATGGTGGTGTTGATCACCTTTTGGCTGAGCTTTGAATACGTGCGTGACCCCCGGCGGGCGCTGGAACCCGAGGGCGTGCAAGCCTCGCTGCTGCGTGGTGCGCATCATGTGTTGAATTTGCTGGTACCCTATCTGGAGTCGGGTCAGCGCACGCATTTGCTGACGCTGATCGGCGCTTACGGCAGCCCGCCCTAACTGTAGAAAGAACAAGACCATGGCCAAGTGGATAACGTTCCCCCAGACTGGCGAATACGAGTTCGATGCCGCCCGTGTAAAAAAAAGCTGGAACCGTCTGCACTTGGGCGATGCCGAGAGCCTGCCCCGGGAAGATGCCCTGCTTGACGCGTGGGCGCTTTACCACAGCGGACATTTCCAAAGTGCCTGCGTGGCGGGGTTAAAAGCCGGTGGTGCGGGTCTGGCAGTAGCCAACAAAGCCACCTGCATTTACGCCACTTACCTGGAGACGAAGGAGAAAACCCGGCTGGATCTTTTCCTGGAAGTGACCAAGCGCACTGATGTGCAGTTGTTTGCGAACCCGCAGTGCGCCTCGGCCCACTACTGGCAGGCGTACGCGATGGGCCGTTACAGCCAGGGCATCAGCGTGGCCAAGGCACTGGCGCAGGGTTTGGGCGGCAAGATCAAGGCGTCATTGGAGACCACCATCAAGCTGCAACCCAAGCATGCCGACGCGCACGTCGCTTTAGGTGCCTTTCACGCCGAGGTGATTGATAAAGTGGGCTCGCTGATTGGCGGCATGACCTATGGCGCAAAAAAAGACACCGGGTTGAAGCTGTTTCAGGATGCTGTCAAACTCAACCCAGGCTCGCCGATTGCACTGGTTGAATACGCCAATGCGCTGGTCATGCTGGAGGGCGATAAAAAACTCGCTGATGCCACGCACCTCTACGAAAAGGCGGCGCAATCAAACCCTGCCGATGCGATGGAGCGGTTGGTGGTGGACATGGCACGCTCAGAGTTGGACCACTGATCCGCAGATATAGCTATAATATAAATAGCATTTAGTGCATTAAATACGTGGGATACCACACCATTTAACTATAAATTCAAACCAAAACGTCTTTTTACGACCGAATAAACCCAATATGGGTATATTGAGCGATTTTCACCTCTCAATCTCCCCAGGGCAGCATCAGCGTCACCAAGGCCAGCTTGGCAAACTCGGGTTCAAACTGGTCGATGATGGCCTGCGGATCGGGGCACAGCGTGGCATCGGTCATCACGCCAAACTGCACACCACCGCCATAGCTCAATATCGACACCCCTAAGCCCACGGTGCCGCTTTGGGGCACCCAGAACAAGCTTTGCTCCAGGGTTGCACCGCAAAACTTCAGCTTCTCGCGTGGCCCAGGCACATTCGTCATCACCGCCGTGGTCTTTTTGGAGAACAGACTGAGCATTGCATCCTGCGCGGGTTTGATCAGCAGCCCCGCCACCGCCAGCATGCCAAACGCCAGCAGCGGCTGCATGCTGCCTTTGAGCGCACTCATGCGTCGGCGTACCTCGTACACGCGCTCAATCGGGTTTTCGATGCCAATCGGCAAAACAATCGGTGCCAGGCCAAACTGGTTGCCCAGCTTGTAGGCCTGCTCAATGGGCCGCAGGTTGACCGGCACCATGGCGCGAATTTCCTTGCCTTTGACTGAGTCACCATGCGCCAACAGGTACTGTGCAATGGCACCGGCCACGCAGCTCATCAGCACATCGTTGATCGAGCAGTTCAGCGCCTTGCTGACGGCCTTGACTTCTTCCAGCGGAATCGGCTGGCACCAGGCGACGCGTTTGGTGGTGCCTGGCACGCCTTTGAGGCGGGTGGGAGAATCATCCGGCATCAGCACCAAATTGGCGGTGTCCCGCGCCACTTGATAGGCCATTCTTGCGATATCCAACGTGTTGTCCAGGCCCCGCTCCATGCCGCGTTGAGGATCACTGAACAGGTGCATTGATTTGACCGCGCCTTGGCTGGCCACGCCGAACGCCTTGGACATAAGCTTGGAAAACGGTTTGAACAGGCGCTGCTCCACAATGTCTTGCAAGCCCTCCAGCCCTTCGCGCTGCAGCGCATGCGGCTTGCGCTCAGGCGGCGCGCTGCCGCCATCGACCAGCGACTGCGTCACCGATATCAGCGCAATTCCATCCGCAATGCAATGGTGGATGCGCACGATCAGCGCCGCACCGCCTTGGTAGTCCTGCACCAAATGAAATTGCCACAGCGGGCGTTTTTTATCCAGTGGTGTCACGGCTAGCTGCGCCACGCGGTCTTGCAGCGCTTGCTGCTGTTGCGCCTTGGTGTGTTTTTTGGAATTCGTCGCCAGATTTTCAACAATCACTTGCTGCAGGATGTCAAATTTCGCATCTTTCACCCAAGTCGCACCCGCCGAGTCCTGCACCACCCGCTGCGTGAAGCGCGGGTACTTGAGCAGCCGCTCTTCAATGCGCTGGCATAACGCGGTGTGGGTGATAGCCGGTGTCATGATCCAGATGCCCACGATCATCATCAAATTTGATTCCGAATCCATGCGCAGCCAGGCGGTGTCCACCTTGGTCATGCGCTCGCCGCTCAAGCCCAGCGTGCCGCTGACGGCTTTCTCTACATCCTTGCGAACCGCCTTGGCCGCCTTGCGCGCAGTTTTACCCGCCTCGCTGGCAATAGGCCCTATTTTTTCTGCGACCTGCTTCGTCACGTTCTGCATGGCCTCTTGCGCCCCTTTTTTTGCATTAACTTTCGTGACCATAAACACTCCCGATAAACCTCAAACCACTTAACGCCAAGCTCGTATTCTGCAAGCAAGCTATCTAGGTAAGATACAGGGCTAATACCCAGTAGGTATTTATCAATGACCCGGTAGGTGTTATCAATGACCCTGTCGCATTGAAGTGGTACTGATCACTTTCAATAATTTTCTTCAACCACTGAAAGATTCACCATGGCCGACCTGAAAGCACAATTCGAAGCCGCCGCCGCGAATTCAAAAAACCTCACCAACCGCCCCGACACCGCCACCATGCTCAAGCTTTACGGCTTGTACAAGCAAGGCGGCGTAGGTGACAACGGCGAAAAGAAGCCCGGCTTTAGCGACATGGTGGGCCGCGCCAAGTGGGATGCCTGGAACGCCATCAAGGGCACCGACTCCAAAGCCGCAATGCAGCAGTACATTGACTTGATTGGAACGCTGAGCTGAAATGACCTGGTGAACCGCGCGATCAAAGCGACCATCACTTCTTGACAGGCGCTTTTTTGGCGGCTGACGTTTGGACCGCGCTGGATTCTTTGGCCAGCAGCGTATCGAGATTTTTCACGATCTCGCCTTCGATTTTTCCCTTGAACGCGCCAAGCAAAAAGCCCAACACAGCGTTTAACTCAAACTTGTCTGCCGTCACCGCCAGCGTGCCCTTCACGCCCGCGCGTGAGAAGGCGACTTCGTCTTGCGTGCTGCCCTCTTGGTAGCTGCAGTCCATCGAGAAGTCTTGCTCTGCCTGCTCGGCCCATTGAAACGCAATCTTGCGGGCCTTGGGCAGGCCCAGCGCGTGTTGGCGCAGGATGTGAAGGTCAGCCAAGGGAGTTCTCCTGTTTTTACGGCGGATTCAAGACGGTCGGGTTTTTCAGGGCCGCGCGGCGCTCGGTCATGGGCATCTGAGCCAAGCGCTTGACTGAATCATAAAACCGTTGCCACGCGGGGCCGGGTTGTTTGGCAAGCTGGGCGAATAAATTTTCAAATTCTGGCACTAACTCGTCGTAGGCCGCTTGCGCTGCGAAGCTGGCGTTGTTGGCATTTGCCACCCACAGATCGTAGCCACCGAACTGGCGCGTTGCCCCGTCTCTACTCAAGTTTGCGCTCGCCATCCACTGAGCTTTCAACACTGCGTATTGCGTGCGAAAGTCGTGATAGATCACGCTCTTTTGTGCAAGTATCTGCGTCGGAGATTCGTCGGATCGGTAAATTTCATTGAGCGCGCGCCGGGTTGACACCGTCAAGGCGCGAAACTGCGTTCGGCGAACGCTGTTCGCATTGAATTCGTCACTGCTTTTGTTGGATGCCTGGGTGGAGAGCCACTGGCGTCCACCAATTCGCTCAACCGCCGTGGCGAACGATTCATTGAACATCGTGTCGTCCGTAGCGTAGACAACCTGATGCGCCAGCTCGTGAAAGATCAGCCGAGCCAACTCTGCTTCAGGGTAGCTGATGAAGGTGTTGAGCAGCGGATCACCGCCCGCCCAGTTCAGCCAACCCAGCGTGGAGTACGCGGGTACACCGTAAACACTGACCTCCAGGCCCTGTGACTTGAGTTCTGCCGCCATCGCCCTGGCTTCGTCTTCCTC
>JANOTE010000203.1:0-1755 GCA_031416195.1 Rhodoferax sp. | reverse complement strand
CCCTGCCCTTGCTCGATGGCGCGGAAGAATGTGTGGCGGCGGGCATCGTCAGCTCGTTGCAGGGGGCCAACGTGCGCTTGCGCCGCGCGCTACGAAACCAAGAGGCGTTTGTGAAGCACCCGCACTATCCGCTGATTTTTGACCCACAAACGGCAGGCGGATTGCTCGCCAGTGTGCCTGCGGATCGTGTCGAGGAATGCATGGTGGAACTGCGCAAGTTGGGCTACATCCACACCGTCGCGATTGGCCGCATCTTGGCGCAGGGTGATGCGCTGGAGCCGATTATTCTAAAGGCTTGACCGCCAGCACGACATCGCCAATATAAGCCAAACTCGCGCCCTGCGTGTTGTCAGAATCAGCACCCACCACGATGGCAATCAGCGGCGGTGGGGTGACGAACTCGTGGCCGAAAGCGCGTTGCAGGTCAACCGCCAGATCGCGCTCGTGCATGACCCACTGGCCCAGTTTTTTTTCACCTGAATCGAGCACCACAAAGCGCAATCGGGGCGAATAGGCGTTGGGCAATTCCGTGCCAACCGCCAGTTTGTGATCCCACACGTAGCAAAGCGTCGCGGCGGGGAGCTTTTCACCACTAACGGAGCGCGCCAAACGCATCACGTTGCGCTCCAGAAACTTCAGCTTGTCCAACGGCATGTCGAACATGGCGCAGACTTTGAGCGGTGCGTCGTCCCCCTCTTTTACTTTGAGATCCGCCGCCGCAATGGGTTGCTCCAGCCGCCAACGCCACTTCAGCGTGCTGCCCAAGCCCAGCACCACGGGCTTGAGCTCATGCAATGCAGTGCCGTAAGACTTGTCGGTGGCCAGCTTGAGCACGCGGTCATCGCCCAGCTTGACGACTTCAATTTGTGCGAGCGGCGCTTTGCCTTTGGGCAGACCGACGAGTCGCCACGGCATCGGCAGGGCATCTAGCGGCGCGCTAGAGAACGGCTGCAGCGTCTGGGCACCGACGGTTGCCGAGACAGCAAGCAGCAGGCTAGCGACCAACGTCGTTAAGTGACCAGTCGTAATCGAGGTTTGAGATGGGAACACTTTTGGCCCTTATTTTTTCGCGGTCAGCGGGTGCAGCGGCGAGTTGGTCAGCGTATTTGGCAAACACATCTTCGAGCTTGGCAAAGCCTTTGTTGCCTTTCTCAAAGTCTTCACGGAACCACTTGAAGATGTTGCTCACCTCCAGTTTGCCATCCGCGTAACGATTGCGGGTAGGGTCACCCAAAAAGCGGCGCATACCGTCTTCGAGCTGTGCTTCCATCTTCGTAGCGGTGAACGCTTCTGCAAACAGCGCGGGGCAGCCAATGCTGGCGCAGTTGACAGCCACATGCACGCGCGGCTCGGCATATTTGGGGCGAAGCTGCTCGTGTTCGATCCAATCCAAATGGCGCTCTTCGCCCAGCAGCGTGAAGAACTTCTTCTTCCAGGTGGGCGTGACGAAGTTACCCAGGTCTTTGATCGATTTCAAATCCGGGTATTTGGTCAGAATGATTTCGACGGTGAAGGCGTTGTAAGCGTTGATCAAAAAAGCCATTTGCTGCCCCTTTGACCATTTGTCAAAGTCAGCTTTGGATACAGCGCTCATGCCGTCCAGCACCTTCTTCAGCTCGGCGCGGTCAGTGGCAAAACCTTTGTAATTCACGCGGGACTGCTTGTTGTCCGGCAGCCATTTGACGTGCTTTTTCAGCAGAGATTCCCAATTTGGGTAGGTGTGGTCGAAATTGCCATAATCTTGACCAAATACCG
>JANOTE010000202.1:0-4916 GCA_031416195.1 Rhodoferax sp. | reverse complement strand
GCGGACAAGTCGAGGACGCGACAGCGAGCCCTAGCGCTTCCAATCAATTAGCTATGGCGCTATGAACATGACCAAGCCACAACCCAATAAACGCGCTGCCGAGCCCATCAAGGTCGCGTCAAAAGCGCCAGTGCCGAAACCGATAAACAGGAAGGCAATCAACATTGCAGCAAGCAGTGAGGAACAAAAATATGAGGCCATTGCCCGCACCCTCACGCGGCCCGAGATTGGAGCCGCCCGCATAGGTAGCCGGTTCGTTCGGTTCGGCTTCAAGGGCTGCCCGGATGTGCTGGGCCAATTGAAGGATGGCCGCCTGCTGGGTGTGGAAGTGAAAACCAAGACGAGAAAGCTGCGACCCGAACAAAAGCTGTGTTCCTGGAGCGCATCCGTGGCGCTGGTGGCGTGGCGTTCGTTGCCCGCAACTTGCGCGACGTGCTGCGCGAGCTGGGCGCGCTATGACGTGCCAGAGCTGCATTCGCCGCCTGCGCCTGCGCGTGACGCTGTGGGGCTGCTGGCTGACGACAGGCTGCCGCATGAAACTGGTCATCCGTTGCAAATGCGAGCACTACCAAGGCCTGCCGCAGGCCTGATTCAACAAAGGGAAAACACACCATGACCGACAAGAAAAAAAGCCAGTGCAAGGCCGACACCTCCGCCAAAAGCGAGAACTGTCCTGCTTTGCAGCGGTCAGATGCCGAAATTGAGGCTGAAAACAATTACATGGCAAAAGTTGCCATGTCCCCTGAGTTTTCGGCGGCATCGGTCGTCCAAGCGTACAACCGAGAGGGAAAATTTGATTTGTTCGCCCTCATGGCACAGCTCGAAGCACAACACGCGAATCTTGCCTCGGACAATCTGGCTAATGCTGAAAATATGCTTATGAGCCAGGCGGTGGCATTGCAGGTAATTTTCACCAAGCTGGCTGTGCGGGCGATGGGCGCCACCGGACACGACCAGATTCAATGCATGCTGGGGCTGGCGCTTCGGGCGCAAAGCGGAAGCAGGGCTACTTTGCAGACGCTGGGCGAGCTCAAGCATCCACGGCAGGCTACCTTTGTGAGGCAAGCAAACATTGCCCAGGGGCCGCAACAGGTGAACAACGGCGTTGCGCTTGCACACGCGCACGAAGAAAATCCAGATTCAGCAAACAAACTATCAGGCGCGCACCATGAGCTACTTCAGGACAACAGAGCAGCGGGCTCAACAATCGAAAGCCATCCGTGCCTGGCAACCTTGGAAAAAGTCAACGGGACCAAAGTCCGGCGCGGGTAAGGCGACAGTGGCCAAAAATGCGATGAAGCATGGCGGGCGGTCGGCGGACACCATGGCCGAGTTGAAGGCGCTGCGGGAGTTGCTGGCGCAGTGCGGCGAGCGCCTTGACGGGATGCGGTGACGAGGTACGCAGTTCGCAGGCAAAGCAATGGTGCAGCATCGGCTCTGAGCATCTAAAAGGCTCACTCAGGTTTTAAATGCCGGGCAGCGCTACATCCGCACGGTCGGCATGTCAGCCCAGCGCGTTGTGTAGCCCGGTGACCGGCGCGCCTGCTTCATTGCCCAGACCTGCTGGTCGATGGCCAAGCCGGCGACCGCAAAGCGCAGCGTGCCTCGACCGTAGCGGCTGTTCAGGTCATCGAGCGCGGCCATCAGGCGGGTGCGCTCGTGCAGCGCAGGGCTGGCTGCCCCATTAGCCTTCTCACCTTGCTCGGTCAACCCGCCCATGAGCGCGCCTGCCGACCCGAAATCAAGTTCGCCCTGCCGCAGCCCTTGCGGCTGAAGCTCGACCAGCATCACGCCGACCTTGCTGTACAAAAATCCGGGCCGGTAGATGAGCCGAAGGCCCACCAATGCTGCCGTCACCAGCACCGCCGTGTCGCTGCTCGGTCGCACCAGGGGAACGGTCACGCTGCGGCTGTACTGTGCTTCGTGCGCCCGAAACGCACTGGTGCGGATGAACGCCACGATGGCGCCGGCCGCGCTGTGCTGGCATCTTCGTGCTGACCGCTGATGTGGTGCTGGTTTTGCGGCACCCGAACGCGTTTGCTGTAGTGAGCGCTGACCGGAGAAATAATTTTCGTTGGATAGCCTGTCACTATATAAACTGGTACCTGAGCTTTCCAATAGAACGTTAACAAGAAGCCGGGGCACCACACAATTCGATGAGAGAGAGAGCTGTGAGCGTGAACATTTCCATGACCGCGCTTCTTACAGCCGGAGAAAAAAATGAATGGTGAGAAACTTGAAAATGCCAAGAACGCATTATTCATAGCGCTTGGTATTGATATTGCGGTCACCGCAGTAGTTTTGGCAAGCCGTTTTTGGATGGTCGATGTGTTCAATGGTATTGCGGCAGGCGGACCAGTCGCCAGCCCGTCCGTTGTTGGCTACATCGAGTTTTGGGATAACTTTTCCAAATCGATTATTTTGACCATGTTTGGTGTCGGTTGGGCACTGATACATTGGTTGAATGCTTGCTACACATACGCAGAGGAATCACTAAAAGTGACCGGCTTGCTTCATAAGAGATGGAAGACTTGGGGCTGGATAGTCCCATTTTTAAACCTGTTCAAGCCCTACCAAGTGCTCAATGAGATTTACAAAGTTGGTGCAATCGGCGGTATTGAAAGTAATGACTGGAAGAAATCATCCGGCTCAGGCGCGCTCTTAACATGGTGGATTTTTTGGCTTATTTCTCACATGGTCATGATGGGAATTGCAAAAAAAATCCAAGAGAGCTCATCACAAGAAGCATTGAATTTAAATCAGATTGCTGGAATCCTTAACTCTCAAATAGTCCTTTACCTAATTTCTCTCACTGTGGCTGGAATTTGGTTTTTGGTCGCGGGCAGCCTCACGGGCCGATTGTTGGACGGCAGTGCCCGAACCACCAGGCAAGTTGTTCCTTCCAGTGTGGCCGAGGCCGAGGCCGAGGCCAAGGCCGGGGCCGAGGCCGAGGCCAAGGCCGGGGCCGAGGCCGAGGCCGCGGTGCCTCCCTTCTTTTCTTCGCCCGATTTAATTCAAAAGATGGCGAGTGAGATAGCAACCCTTCCATCAGGTCGGCTAGGCGGAATCACATGCCTTGCATTGTCTGTCATGGGGCTGGGGATGTTAGTGATACTAAATACCATGACCGCCCCCGACCTACCGAATAAGTTTTACAAAGAGTTAGGGTCAGCTTCAGGAGCTGCATTCTTTGGCTACCTTTCGTATTGGTTCTATTCTGGCAAGGCGGACCCTCGGTTCGGCATATTTCGCCTGAGCCTTTCAATGGCGTTGGTCTCGGGTCTACTCGCTGCAAGCGAAGGAGTCGAATCGGGCTTAGGCTCTTGGAAAGCAGTGTTCTTAATCGCTTCGACAGTGTTTTTTGGGGTTGGCGCTTGGAAGGCAAACCTTACTGCCAGACGCAAGAATCAGGCATCTCGGGTGAGCAGGAATTTGCGGGCGAGTAGCGGTGTTCCCATTTGGGTGCCCATCGTGGTTGCTGGAATTCCCCTCATTGGCATCCTAGCCGCAGTGGGATTGCCCGCATATCAGGACTACACGAAGCGCCAGTCGTCGGCCGTTGAGGCTGACCCATATGCTGAAAAGCAAGCTGTTAGAGATGTATCAGCCAACAAACAGCCCGGCCTGTTTGATGACGTTCTCTTTCCTAAAGCCGGGGGAGATGCTCAGCCAAATCAGGGCACAACGACTGATGTGATAGCGCAACTCAACCTAGGCATGAAGCATGACATGGGTAAAGGCGTTCCGCAGAACTACGTTGAAGCAGCCAAGTGGTATCGACTGGCGGCAGCGCAAGGAAATGCCATTGCGCAAAACAAACTTGGCACCTTGTATTACGTTGGTAAAGGCGTCACGCAAGACTATATACGCGCGCACGTATGGTTCAATCTCGGCGCCGCATCTGGCTCTGCTGATGCGGTTAAAAGCCGCGATGCCGTTGCAGGAAAAATGACGACGCAACAAATTGCTGAAGCGCAGCAGATTGCGCGTGACTGTCAGCAGCGCAAATTAGAGGGTTGCGACTGAGCACAGGTACGCATTCCTCACGGGCAATACGGGCCGCGTGCCCCGTGCAGGAAGCAAGTTCGCAGCGAACTGGTTCGCACCTAGGTTCGCACCTCATACGCACGCGAGAGGACAGTCCGCACCCAAGTCCGCACCTCCTACGCGATGATTGGAATTCCGAGGGGAGTTCCAGAGCGGAGTTCAGAAATCCGACGTTCGAGAAATCATCAACAGTTAAGCCGCGCAAGACATCGCCGATATGCGCGACGCCTCGACGGAGGCGCGTGCGTGAAAAAGATGGCATTTTGAATCTGATGTTTTCTGAGGAGACTCAAGTCGCGCACGCGCCTGCGATGTCGATGAGTTTGACGAATGACGAATGACGAATGACGAAGTTTGCGAGACTCAAGCGTTCTCGCCCTCCTGAAAAAACCTGAAATCCAGCCAGCGGTGCAGGCTCAAGCCGCGCACGGGCCTGCGAGACCCAAAGCCGCGCTATCCAGGGAAACTATCCAAGACTCAAGCCGCGCACGCGCCTGCGAAGCTTTTCACCCTCTCGCGTTTGAAACGCGAATGGGTAGGCCCAAAGTGACACCCCATTGACCGCCCGCACGAAACTGCGCAGACGGTCATGCTCGACCTGCTGGCGCTGGGTTTATTGCGTCTGGTGCCTGGCTCGATTCCTGAAATCGTCTTACATCCACCCTTACATCGTACAGACAAGAAAAAACCCTGCTATCTTTTGAATAGCAGGGTTTCTTTACTGTACTTGGGGTGGCTGATGGGGCTCGAACCCACGACAACAGGAATCACAATCCTGGACTCTACCAACTGAGCTACAGCCACCGCAAGGCGAAATTATACGGGAAAGGTGGCCCGCTCTAGAGCTGAAACTCCTCTGTCGCAGGATC
>JANOTE010000201.1:0-2437 GCA_031416195.1 Rhodoferax sp. | reverse complement strand
GCCGGTGCCGAATAACGAGATCGTTGTAACCGGGGACGGTGCCATTTGGGTGCGAGGGGCAGGCCTGTTCAACGGCTACCTCGGCGAGGCAGACCGGCAGGCCTTCGATGCCGACGGCTACTACCTGACCGGCGATCTTGGCGAACTGAAAAGCGACGGCTTTTTGCAACTGACGGGACGCAGCGGCGACATGATCAAGACCTCCAGCGGTCGCCGCATTGCACCTGCAGCCGCCGAGGCTCTGCTCCAGCAACTGCCAGGCGTCGATCAAGCGATGCTGGTGGGTGCTGGCCGCAAAGGCCCAGTGGCGCTATGCACGCTGATTCCTGGAGACACCAACAAGGCACAACGCTTGGAGTTCGCATCGCAACTGCGGAACCACATCCTCTTGATCAACGAAGCAGAACGCCCGATGGCCATCGGCTTGCTGGACGCGCCGCTCAGTATCGCGGCCGGTGAGCTGACGCCCAATCTCAAGCTCCGTCGAAGTGTGATCGAGGCCAAGCAGGCCGTTCTGATAGAAGAATTGTATCGCGCTGCGGAAGCCGCAAAAGCAGTCGGTCGGGGGGTTCTGCCGATCCTGACGGAGCGCGCCGCTTGAGTGTGCAATCGCATTTGCGGTTGGTACTACCTTGCGGCCCCAAAGAAAAGGAGGCCGAAGCCTCCAATTTTAAACGGGATTGTCGCGCGTTCAGGCTACAGCGGTCTTCTTGGTTTGGCGGCGCGAGGCCACGGCGACACCACACAGGGCGAGACCGACCAACGAAAGTGCACCAGGCTCCGGCACTTGAGCAACGAACGTAAAGTTGCCCGTGCTGGCACTGCCTTGAGTTGGCGTGGTGACAGTCACGACGCCTGTACTGCTGACCGTGTAGTTCGTATTGCCGTTGTTACCACCGATCGAACCAACGGCGATGTCAACTGCGAAAGGACTCGGCGCCTCAAAGAAGCCCCCCACGCCGGTCGTCCCTGCCTGGGGCGAAAAACCGAGCGTCGCGGAGAAAACCGTATTCGCTGTGCCGGCAGAACTCAAGATCGTGGCGCTGCCACTCGTGAATGCAAGCGCGAAACTGGTGGCAGAGCCCAACAACGACATAGAACCCAGCGTGACGGGACCGTTAGCACCCACATCGTCGCCATACATGGTAGCGCTGAAGTTCAAGGACCCAGGCGCTGCCGAGAAGGTATTAGGAGCGACCCATTGACCACCACCCGTGAGGGTGAAATCAATGTACACGTTGTACTGGATCAACAGCCCTGTACTGGGGACACCGGGCGCCGACGGGAACGCGACGTTATTGAACGACGTTAGGAAAATTCGGCCCGTTTCCGAAAACGTTGTGATGCCGGTGTTGTTCGCAATGGAAAGCACCGCAGGCGTACCTATCTTGCCCAGTTCAAGCGTGCCGCCGGTGGCCGTGAAGCCGGTGCTCGTACCCAACACGCCAGCAGCCCCTAGGCCGTTTTGCGCACTAGGATTCAGAGTAACGACGGTGGTCGCGAACGACATGCTGGCGGCAGACAGCGCGACCGCGGCGATCGCACCGGTAAACAGTTTCTTTGCAGACATTTTGGTTCCTTGAACAGGTGTTGGACTTCGATTACCACTCTAGCCGCCCATGACGACAGAAGGCTCTCAGCCTCATAAGCATTCCTTGTGCCACCCTTGCTATAGACTCATCAAGTCATTGATTTAAATGGCTTTTTCTGGATCCTTCGATTTCCGTGCGCGGAGCGCCGCGGGAACTGTCAAGAATTTCGACACTGCCTTGCGCCGCATCTCGGACTCTTGCCTTGCTGCTCCCTTGATGCATAGCGAGGATGTGGCTCGAAGTGCCGACCGCGCCAAGGGCTGAAACTGTCTGAGGCCGCAGGGGATGGGCGGGCTCAAGAACGAGGTGCGACACCCCACATCCTGCAAAGTGTCGCCCCAATGGGAACGCCCCAGGTGCATCGGCGGGTAGAGTTAAGACAATTGGGAGTTTCGATTTGCCAAATGAGCCAGTAGCCACCCTAGCAGGGGCGGCGAAGTCGTACCAGATGGATGCAGTGACCGTGCCAGTACTTCGGAGCATCGATTTGCTCGTGAGGCCTGGCCGCTTCACAGTGCTGCTGGGCCCATCAGGCAGCGGCAAGACCACTCTTCTCAACCTCGTGGGCTGCATCGACCGCGCAGACCACGGCGAGGTCGTCGTCGCAGGACGCGCAATCAGCCAGCTCTCCGACGACGAATTGGCCGATTTCAGAGCGGCCAACATCGGCTTCATCTTTCAGAACTTCAACTTGATCCCGGTGTTGAGCGCCTACGAGAACATCGAGTACCCGTTGGTGCTGGCCGGCATGCCGGCAGAACGCCGACACCGCCGGGTTACCCGCCTGCTCGACGCCGTGGGTTTGGCTGATCGCGCCAAGAACCTGCCAGGGCAACTGTCAGGTG
>JANOTE010000200.1:0-3728 GCA_031416195.1 Rhodoferax sp. | reverse complement strand
CCGACCGCGACCACAACCGTTGCATCGGCTACCGCAATCACCGGCTGACCGAAGGTGGGAAAGCTCGCTGGAAGCTTGGGGTCACCAACGCCGGGCCGGTTTTGCGCATCCAGCTGGTTAAAGTCGATGGCAAACCGCTGTGGAAGATGCCTTTGCCCGCCAATCGCCAACAGTGTTCGGCGATGCGGTCCGTCGCAGCAACTGCCCAGCGCGTGCCAGCCCTGGCCCGCAAGCGGAGGGCCCAGCACCACAGGTGGCCGCCGGTCAACGGCCACACGCTGCACGCCGGTAAATGACAAAAAGTGAGTCGGCACGCCGTCCACAGCGGCAATCGTCAGCCTGTGGCTAACAAACGCAGGAATTTGCGCTTTGTCTGCAAGCGGCACTTCAAGCCAAACCACACCGACCGTCGCGGGTGGCAAAACCACGGACGGTGTCTCTGGCGAGGCGGGCAGGGACATGGCAGCCAGGAGCGACGGGCCCGTCAGCTCAACGAGGGCAGTTCCTAAATCGGCGTTACGTACTTCAACTGCGGTAACGGTAACCGGCACCGCCAGGGCATTGGTCAGCAAGAGCTCATACACCAGACGCGCTTTGCCGTCCGTGCCCAGAAACCAGCGGGGCGTGGAGTGGACAGTCTCCGTCAGCGCAGTGAACTGCCAATTCGCTGGTACTGCTGCTGGTGAAAGCCTAGGCTGAGCGTGCAGCGCGAATACTCCCAAGCCCCAAAGCAGCAGCGCCGCAACAAGGCTGCGGACGGTAGTGTGCGTGGGCTTGTCAAGCAGCACGGGGGGTTGCGCGGTTTCGGTAAATGCAATCGTTCATTTCAAGGGTGCCAGTCAGCGTCATGCGGCAGTGACCTGAAAAACGTCGCCCGTAGCGCCCGCAAAGAACACATAGCTGCCCGCTGGCGCGTAAACCGCGCCGCTATCGACGATGCTGTCGTAGAGCGTCGCACCCAGGGTGACGACGATGACTCTGCCCTTGGCGGGCAATTTGAAATTGAGCATGCCACCGGCATCGACTGCCCGCCATTCGTTGAATCCGTCCGCGCCAATCGTGACGGTTGAGCGGGCCATCGGCAGCCGCCCAGCGATGCGTGCAGGTGACCATACATAGTGACCGGTACGCATGAAGCCGCCGCCCTTGCCTTCGACAAAATCCATGTCAGATTGGTCACGTATAGCGGTTGCAGCCATTGCTGCAAAGCCGGGGCGCTCAATTCGCCGCACGCCACGAAAGTCCACATAGCCCGGCAGTTCTTCATAGCTTTTCAAGGACTGAAGCAGGTCGAAATCAAACACCTCCACCGCAGCAGGTGCATTGCGCATCAACCAAAACCCATCGCGCAGTTCAGGCTGCAGCCGCTGGGGATTCAACACTGGCTCGAGTTTCTGTAACATCACATCATCACTATCCGTCAAGCCGCTTTCATTTTTAACAAGGAAGTCAATACCATCGCGGCTAGCGAAGTACACACGACGTTCACCGGTCGGAACAAAAAAATAGCCGTCGTTATAGATAAGCTCCTCCGGCGGTGCAGCGCCCCCGAGAGGGGTGACGATTAATTTGCGGCGCTGGCTGTCAATGGCTATTTTCATGGCGCCAGTCTCACATGCGTAATGACCAACGTAGCGATCAAGTGCCGCTGGAATAGTTTGCGGGATACGCGGTTGCGGCAGCGAACGCGCTGGCACACCGGGCCGTCGGTCTGCCAACACGCCGGCGAGGATGGGCGCAGTCAGCTTGTCGCCGCTCGCCTTGCCTGAGGTGATCATTGCAATCACCATTTTTTCGCCCGGCAAAATTTGCAGGTTCGCTGAATAAAAACCGGAGTTGCCGCCCTTGGCAAACACCTGTATGCCAGTGTTGCCCTTACCTTCGCCGCCGACGCTGCCGATTTGCGTCGAGTAGTCCCAGCCAATCTGCCCGTACCACTTGCCCTCGCGCAACCCGCTTGTAAAAGGTGCGGGTTGCCAACGGTAAAGCTCCTGCAGCGAAGCCGGTGAAAGCAGCGTGCGGCCACTGGCAATCAGGCTGTCGCCAAAGCGGCAAAGATCCTCGGCTGTTGATGAGAAGCCGCCCGCTGCATATATAGGGACAACCTCGCGCGGGTACTTCTTGCCCGATGCAGCGTCATAGTATTCGGCGACATTGGCCCCACCACTTTCACCGAGACTTGTGGCGGTGTTGGTCATGCCCAAAGGCGCAAACACGCGCTCACCAAGGAAAGCAACGAATTTGCGGCCTGTGACCTGCTCAACCACCATCTCTGCCAGCGTGAAGCCGTCGTTGCAGTACATCGACATCGCGCCAGGCGCGTGCTTGAGGCGGCTACGCTTGAGGGTGTCAAGTAGCAGCCGGTGCACGGTAGCATCTGGCTCAAAGCCTATAAATACGGTCGTTCCGGGCAAGCCTGAGGAATGGTTAAGGAGCATCCGAAGTGTGATGTCTCGGAACCGTGTATCGGTCATTATGAATTCCGGCAGATACCGGACTACCGGCGCATCAAGGGCCACCTTTCCCTCATCGACCAACAGCAAAATTGCGACGGTTGCAAACATCTTGCTGACCGAGCCGATGTTGAAACGGGTCCCGCGGTCAACCAAGCGGTTCTGTCCGCGGTCAGCAACGCCCATCGCATCTGATAAAACAAACTCGCCGCCTTGCATGATGGCCACCGACACGCCGCTGCCTTGACCAGAATTAATCGCCTTCCAGGCCGACTCACGCGCGTTAGAAATTGCCGCAGTATTGCTGGACGATGGCGGCACCGGCGCAGCTGTTTCAAAAGCTTTCGGGCCTTGACTTCCGCAACCGGGCAGCAGGGTTGCTGCGGCAGATGCAGTGGCAGCAGCAAGGATGCTGCGGCGATTGACATGAATGCTGGGCCGTCTCATACAAATCTTTCTTCTGAAACTGCAAGCTGCTGTGCAACGTAAAACAGCCGTATTAAAAATTCAGCGGCGTTGCGGGCGTCACGTACTTGATCACTTCACGCAGGATGTGGATCGCGGCAGGATCCTTGGCAGGGCGAGGGCGCTTGGTCGCTGCAACGACGATCGTCACACCCGTGGCCAGGTTGTACGCGAATCCGCCGCTGTAGCCGTTGATGTCTGGATTCTGGACGAGCCAGCCATTGGCATAGATAAAGCCGTAAGCAAAATAGAGATCGGCCCGGTTCTGGCCCTTCCCCGCAGAAGACGCAATCATTTCGCGGAAAGATGCCGCCGACAGCAGTTGGCCAGAGCCAAAAACGTGGCCCCATTTCCCAAGATCGTGCAGGTTGGATGTCAAGGCAGCCCCACCAGCCCACGACGGGTTGTGATAAGTCGCGTCTTCATAAAACCCCCGGTCTTCGATATACGAGTGCAACACCGGAGCCTGGATTTCCTGGTCAAGCGCAAACTGCGTATCCCGCAAGCCTAAAGGGCCGAGGATGTTGGCCTCGTACAGCGACTTCATCGACTGACCCGTAGCCTTTTCGATGACCTGGGTGAGCATGACGCATTCGGTGTGTGAATACTTCTGGCTCGTGCCCGGTGCGTAGCCCATGAGGCCGCCCTGCACACTGTAGGCAATCAGATCATCAGGCGTAAAGCTGCGAAATGGATCTGCCGCCACGTCTCGCAGGAAGGTCTTGTCATTCACATAGTCAAGGTAGCCAGCCGTGTTGGCAACCAACATTCTGATGGTGACCTTGTCCGCCGACAGCAGCTTGGGGTACC
>JANOTE010000199.1:0-8286 GCA_031416195.1 Rhodoferax sp. | reverse complement strand
TTTTTGGCTGACCGATGCCACCCGCCTGGGCGAGCGATGCGTGCAGCTCGTGCAGACTGCGGGGCTACAAGCTGTGGGGCAACTTTTTCACGCTTTTCCACCCACCGGGCTCGGCCCGTCCGGCGTGACCGCAACCGTGCTACTGGCAGAGTCGCACCTGTGCGTTCACACCTGGCCTGAGCAATCCGCCGCGACGCTGGATGTCTACGTGTGCAATTTCGGCGGCGACCATTCTGCCAAGGCGCGAGCACTGCTGGACGGGCTGATTTCGTTGTTCGTCCCTGGCGAAATTCAGCGCCACGAGTTGAACCGGGGCAGCTTGGCATGACCGCGCAAGCCATGATCCTCGCAGCAGGGCGTGGCGAGCGCATGCGACCACTGACCGACACAACGCCAAAGCCGCTACTGCAAGTGCGCGGCAAACCTTTGATGCAATGGCCACTGGAATCCTTGTCCCGAGGCGGGTTTGCCGAGGTGCTGATCAACACGGCGTGGCTGGGTGATCAGATTGAACAGGCCTTTGGCGACGGCGATTCGTTCAATCTGTCCATTTGTTATTCGCACGAGGCGCAAGACTTTGGCGGCGCGCTGGAAACCGCCGGCGGCATTGTGCGCGCCTTGCCGCAGCTCAGCGATGTTTTCTGGGTGCTTGCGGGCGATGTTTTCGCGCCGGATTTTGAATTTGCGCAGGCTGCTTGGCATCGCTTCAACACCAGCGGCAAGTTGGCGCATCTGTGGCTGGTGCCGAATCCTGACCACAATCCACGCGGCGACTTCGGCGTGTCGCCTGAGGGTTTAGCGGTGAACCTTGCTAAAGATCCAAGCCACGTGATGTACACCTACAGCACTATCGGCCTTTACCGCAAGGCGTTTTTTGCGCCACCGTTTTGCAGCATTCCTGCTGGCAATTCAAACGGCATCAAAGCCCCGCTGGCACCGCTTCTGCGTGCGGCAATGGACGCGGGCCAAGTCAGCGCAGAAATCTATGCAGGGCAGTGGACAGACGTGGGAACGCCTGCGCGGCTGGCCCTGCTCAACAAAAGCTGATATACGGCGAAAATACCCGAACCATTCCTCCCAGCACTGGAGCTAACCCATGAATTCCGACACCCCGTCCTCGCTCTACGTCAAACGCCGCGCCACGTTGGCCGCCCAGCTCGGCAAAGGCTGCATTGCCATCATTCCCACCGCGCCCGAGCAGCAGCGCAACCGCGACAGCGATTTTCTGTACCGCGCCGATAGCTACTTCTATTACTTGACGGGCTTTTCCGAGCCGCATGGTTGGCTGGTGATCACGGGTGACGGTCAAACCACCTTGTTCTGCAATCCCAAAGACCTGGAGCGCGAGATTTGGGACGGCATTCGCTTGGGCCCCCAAGCCGCGCCTGACGTGCTCGGTGTGACCGATGCTTTCTCAGTGGCTGAGCTTGACGCGCAAATGCCCAAGCTGCTGGACAACCGCAGCGTGGTTTGGTTCCCCTTCGCCACTCACAAGGCGCTTGAGACACGCATCGACGGCTGGCTACAGTCCTTGCGCGCGCGCATCCGCTACGGCGCGATGTGCCCGGACACGCAGCGCGATGTTTGCACATTGCTCGACGAGATGCGCCTGATCAAAGATGCGAGTGAGCAGGCCACCATGCGCCGCGCCGCGCAGATCAGCGCGGGCGCGCACATCCGCGCGATGCAGCTCTCGGCGAAGATGTTGCGCGAAGGCAAGCAGGTGCGTGAATACCATCTGGATGCAGAGTTGCTGCATGAATTTCGCCTGCACGGCTCGCAGTACCCGGCCTATGGCTCCATCGTGGCGGCAGGTGCCAACGCCTGCGTGCTGCATTACCGTGCCGACGTCGCCCCGGTGCGCAGCGGCGAGCTGGTGCTGATCGACGCGGGCTGCGAGCTGGACGGCTACGCCAGCGACATCACCCGCACCTTCCCCGCCAACGGCAAATTCACCGGCCCGCAGCGCGAGCTGTACGACCTGGTACTCGCCTCGCAGGAGGCCGCCGTGGCAGCCACCAAAGCAGGCGCACGCTTTACCGACCCCCACGAAGCCAGCGTGAAAGTACTCGCCCAAGGCATGCTGGATTTGGGCTTGCTCGACAAAAACAAAGTCGGCAGTCTGCAAGACGTGATCGACAACCGCAGCTACTTCCAGTTCTACATGCACCGCACCGGCCACTGGCTGGGCATGGACGTACACGACTGCGGCGCGTACCTGGAGCCCTCGCAACTCGGCCAAACCAGCACCCGCAAAGATGCGCTAACCGGCGACACCATCATCGACCGCCCAGCCCGCATCCTGCACCCCGGCATGGCCCTCACTATCGAGCCCGGCATCTACGTGCGAGCCGCACCGGGCGTACCCGAGAAGTTCCACAACATCGGCATCCGCATCGAAGACGATGCCATCGTCACCGAAAAAGGCTGCGAGTTGATTTCACGCGGCGTGCCGGTGAAGGCGGATGAGATTGAGGCGTTGATGCGGTGATCTGTGCGGGGTTAGGTTTGGTGAAATCAGGTTGGCGGGTCGAGTGGGGGCATACACCCTGCATGCATTGCGCCGAGCTGTCCTACGATGCCTCTCAACTCTGATCGCAGGCTGGCTATGACGATGACATTGGTCAGCATCAGCGCGAGCAGGTTGCGGTTCTTAGCAGAGCAACCAGTTTTTCAGGCGGATAGCCCCTCAAAGCGTGCACTACCAAATGTGCCCCGTCGTGAACGAACGAGTGCATCACTTTTACAGTCGAGTGAAGCCTACAGAACTCGGTCACCGCCTGCGGTGCATAGGGCTCGATGGCATCGAGCATCGAGGGGATTGGTGGGCCTAAATGTGGCTCATTGGTCCGCGTCAGCAACGGTATCGGTCGGGCCAATCGCCTTTCCTGGCGCTGAGAGTAATCACACTCGATTGCCAGATTGAGTGACAGTTTGCCGATTCGGCTGGCGGCGGCTACAGGCTAGAGCGTGCCTGCCATCGAACGCGCCAGATCTAAAACTCTTCGCTCCAGCCCCTGAAACGGCTTGACCCCAAGGCGTCTTCGATTGATCTGGCAGACGCATTGCATCTCCCGCAGCAAACGGGCGTTGCGCTGAGCGTTGGCACGCTGGAAGACATCAACTTCAAGAATGATCGGCTGCATAGAACCTCCTTGGCCGAAACTCGGCACTGTTGCAGTCTAGGCAAATGATTCGCCAAGCGCATCCCTCAACTGGGTTAGATGCGGGTAACAATTTGAAACTGATCGAATCTTTCTCACACGTCAAGTCACTACATTTGTAGTAGAAAATTGATAAAAATTAACCCGCAGGTTCATTTTTTGCAGAGAAACCTGTTTTTGGGCTAATTTATCGATTAAATCGGCACCTAGCTCCCGAATAGAATTCACAATTAGCTATTTATTACATAGCATTATTCTGGCTCTGCTGCCGCTGCGCCAACTGAACCGCCCGGCTTACACTGCAATATCAATACCCCACATCACTCTTCCAAAAGGCGAACTGAATGACCACTGGCACTTTGAGTTTCGACGGCGTAAACTACCCGGACGGCAAGGCCTCTGACCCAAATCTGATGGGCTGGATGCAGGGCTCGCCACCGCCGCCTGACAAGCGCATCCGGTTTGAAGACGACCGCTCGCTGGGTTTTCCGCAAAACCGCTGGACGCTGTCGCACCTGCGCGAGCTGGTGCCCACTGTGAACGTGTGGCGCGGCAGCGGCGTTGCCAGCAACCTGGGTGCGGTCAACACTGCCACGGCCGCTGACATTGACGCGCTGACGTTCAAAGACATGGGCGGCAACACCCGCGTGTGGGCCGATGCGCTGTTGGACACTTACACCGACGGCATTGTGGTGCTGCATCGCGGCAAGCGGGTGTTTGAGCGCTATGCGGGAGCCTTGCAGCCGCAATTGGCGCATGCCTGCTTTTCGATCACCAAAAGTTACGCGGCGACACTTGCCGCCACGCTGGTACACGAGGGCGTGCTGGATGAAACCAAGCGCGTGCCGCATTACCTGCCCGAGCTGACCCACACGGCCTACAGCGATGCCACGCTGCGCCAGGTGATGGACATGCAGATCGGGGTGGCCTATTCAGAGCTGTACTCTGACCCGAAGGCGCAGATTTGGGACCACGCACGCGCAGGCGGCATCCGCGCGCGGCCTGCGCTCTACGCGGGCGCGAGCAACTTTTACGAATTTTTACAGACCCTGCAAAAAGAGGGCGAACACGGCCAGGCCTTCGCCTACAAAACCGTCAACACCGACGTGCTGTGCTGGGTGATGAAACGCGTCACCGGCGTGGCACTGGCAGACAGCTTAAGCAGCCGCATCTGGCAGCGCCTGGGCTGTGAGGAAGATGCGCACATCAGCGTCGATTCCATCGGGGTGCCGTTTGGCGGCGGCGGTCTGTGCGCCAGCTTGCGTGACCTGGCACGCTTCGGCGAAATGATGCGCTGCGACGGCACGGTGGGCGGCGTGCAGGTGATTCCCGCCGCAGTCGTGGCCGACACGGCCAGAGGCGAAGACCCCGCCAAGTTCGCCAAGGCGGGCTACCACCTGCTGACCGGTTTCTCCTACCGCAACATGTGGTGGAACACGCACAACGCACAGGGCGCGTACGAGGCGCGCGGCATCCACGGCCAGCGCATTTACGTCGCGCCCAAAGCCGAGATGGTGATTGCCCGCTTTGGCTCACACCCGATTGCCAGCAGTGCGGCGAATGATCCCATCACGCTGCCTGCGTTTTTAGCGCTGGGGCGCATGCTGATGCAGGGCTGAGCTTGCCAGCGGCTGCGTTGTCAGCTAACGTGGGCGCTCATTCATTTTCAACAGGAACCATCATGTCCGTCGCCAAAATTCTCGAAATCACCTCCAGCAGCAAAAAGAGCTTTGAAGACGCAGTGAACCAGGGCATCGCACGCGCCTCGGAGACCATCTCCGACATTCAAGGCGCTTGGGTGCAAGACCAAAAAGTGGTGGTGAGCAAGGGCAAGGTCACCGAATACCGCGTCAGCCTGAAAATCACCTTTGTGCTGGCAGGTGGGAAGAAGAAATAGACCGCTGGTCACTGCTGTTCATTCGCGGGCTCACTTTTGCCGTCGGCCCACCACGTCGGCAGCAGCGCCTGAACTTCGGGGCGCGCATAGCGGTCGTCCATCAACAGCACCACGCCTTCATCTTGCGGGGTGCGGATGACGCGGCCCGCAGCCTGCACGACTTTTTGCAGGCCAGGGTAAAGATAGGCGTAGTCATTGGTTTGGCGGGCATCCAGCCCCAGGCAAGTCTGCATGCGCGCTTTGATCGCCTCATTCACCGGGTTGATTTGCGGCAGTCCCAACGTGGCGATGAACGCGCCAATCAGCCGTGTACCGGGCAAGTCAATGCCCTCGCCAAACGCGCCGCCGAGCACCGCGAAACCGATGCCGTGACTGTGCGGTGTGAAGCGCTGCAAAAATGCGCCGCGATCCGCCTCGCTCATGCGCCGGGATTGCTGCCACACGGGGATATCGGGATGGCGCAGTGTCACCTCATCAGCAGCCATCTGCAAGTAATCAAAGCTGCTGAAAAAAGCCAGGTAGTTGCCGGGCGCTGTGTTGAATTGACGGGCAATCACGTCCACCAAGTTGCCCAGCGAATGCGCGCGGTCACGAAACCGGGTGGAAATATGCTGCGCGACTTGCACCTGAAGCTGGTGCGCGCCAAAGGCGGTTGGCACGTCAATCCAAGCCGTGTTTTGCGGCAGGCCGAGCATGTCCACCAGGTATTGCTGCGGCTTCAGGGTGGCCGAGAAAAGCGTGACGGTGTGTGCTGCTGCCCAACGCTGCTTGAGGTGCGCGCCTGGCACCACATTGCGGATGCACAGGGTTGAATCCGCAGGGGCAGGAGTTTGGCTATCTGACAGGGATACATCGAACAGCGCGTGGCGCCCGTGCAGTTCCGCCAACCGCAAAAAGACCAGCGCATCAAAATAAAAGCGCTGCAATTCTCCGGCCACCAAAGTCGGCTGCTGGGCCAGCAGCTCGGTGATGTCTGCCACTACTTTTTGCAGCGCGAGAATGTGTTTTTCAGGCGGCGCTTCATGCACCTCATACGATGCGGTTTGGTCTTGAACGAGCGCTTGCCATGCGTGATGCAACCGCGTCAGCGCGGTTTTCAGACTGGCAGGCGCAGTGCTGCGCAGGCCGCGCAGCGCCGCGTGGTTGAGCTCGCATGTGTACATCAGGCGCGCGCGCTCCACCAGGTTGTGCGCCTCATCGACCAGCAGGCTGACGCGCCAGCCTTCGTTGAGCGTGTGCGTGAACAAATGCGCGTTCAGGTCAAAAAAATGGTTGTAGTCGCCCACCACCACATCACACCAGCGCACCATTTCCTGGCTGAGGAAATAGGGGCAGATGTCATGCTGCAAGGCGACGGTTCGAAGCGTCAATCGGTTCAATGAAACGGCCTGCGCGGCCGCCTGACGGGCTTGCGGCAACCGGTCGTAAAAACCACGCGCCAGCGGGCAGGAGTCGCCATGGCATTCCAACGTGGGGTGCTCGCAGCTTTTGTCGCGGGCTACCAGCTCGAGCACGCGCAGCGGCAATGCTTTGGGTTGATCATTGAGTGCGTGCAAGGCATCCAAAGCGACTTGGCGACCGGGCGTTTTGGCGGTGAGAAAAAACAGCTTGTCCACGCGCTGCCCTGGCATCGCCTTGAGCGCTGGAAAAAGGGTGCCCATCGTCTTGCCGATACCCGTGGGAGCCTGGGCCAGCAGGCAGCGACCAGCCACGCTGGCTTTGTAGACGGCTTCGGACAGCGCGCGCTGGCCTTTGCGAAACTCGCCATGGGGAAAATCAAGCGTCACCAGTGCGCTGTCACGGGCCGTGCGATGGGCGGTTTCAAGATCTGCCCACACCAGAAAGCGCTCGCACAAGGCCTCAAAAAACAAGCGCAAGGAGGCGGCATCAAGCTGCTCACTGAAGATCGTTTCTTTTTGACTCGTGATGTTGAAGTAAACCAGTGCGACTTGCATGGTTTCAAGGCCGGTTTGCTGGCACATCAACCACGCGTACACCTTGGCCTGTGCCCAGTGCAGCTGCCGGTGGTTGTGCGGGATGCGCTCAACATCACCACGATAGGTTTTGATCTCTTCAAGGCGGTTGAGTACCGGGTCATAACCGTCAGCACGGCCCCGCACGCTCAGGTGGCGATGGCTGCCGGCGAGCGACACTTCGCGCTCATACTGCGGGCCGCGCCGGGAGGTCACTTCAACGTGCCCAGCGATGCCTTGCAGGGCCGTTGGCGCAGGCGTGAAGCGCAAATCCAGGTCACCCTCTTTGGCGGTGAACTCGCAGAGCGCCCTTACTGCCACTGTGACGGCGACGGTGACCGTCACAGTACAGGCGACATGGGGCGAGAGGTCAATTGTCACGTCAGCGATTTTACTTGACTATACTGTACGAAATACCAGTTTTCCACTGTGCCGATGATGCCAATCATGTCGATCACTCTCACCCGTTATCACCACCGACGGTTACGCGAGGTGTATCGGTCTGCCGGATGGCCGTCACAGGACGTACTGGAGATTGAATTGCTCGCCGTGGGTTTGCTGGAGCGCGTTGTGTCGTGCAGCGGCCATGAGACGCTGCGGGTCACCGAAGCGGGCATCGCGCAACTGGCCGGGTCATTGGGCCAGAACAAGGCAGCGCGATCTGCGCATGAGGCCTTGGTAGAGAGAGTCGCGCTGGAAATGGGCCGCGCAGGCCGCCTGGTGTGGCGCGGTTTGAGTCTGCGTGCGCGCGTGCCTACGGATCAACCGTCGAAATCCCGAACGGAAGACTTGAGCATCACGCCAATGGCCTGGGTGGTGGCTTGCCCGGACGTTTTTTCAATCCGAAACACCACGGTTGAAGCCTATCTGGAGCCCATCGTCCACGAGATAAAAGTCAGCCGGGCCGACCTGTTGGGCGATCTTAAAAAACCATCAAAACGCGCTGCCTATTTGGACATGGGCGGCGAGTGCTGGTACGTACTGGGCGAAACCGCCCGTGGCAAACCGATTGCGCAGCCCGAAGAAATTCCGCCAGATTGCGGCGTGATGTTGTGCGAGGGTGATCGCCTCACCGTGGCCCGCCCCGCGCCACGCAAGGTGCTCACGAAACTGCCCTTTCATGTGTGGATGGGGCTGGCCAAAGCGACGCCGGTGGCGCGGGGGGATGGGGACGAACAGGTTGCTTTATAGTTGCTATTTAATATATAGCAATTTATGGTTATTATTCGGGGGCTAGAGGCTCAAAATGTTT
>JANOTE010000198.1:0-1845 GCA_031416195.1 Rhodoferax sp. | reverse complement strand
CCCAGCGTACGGTCAGGGCCTTGCTCGTACAACCGGCCGGTGCGCGCGGCCATCTCTACCGCCAGTGGCCCCACTTCACCCGCCAAGGTTGCTGGCTCAAAGGCGGAATATGAATAGCTCAGGTTCTGCCCGCTGAACATGCGGATCAGGTTGATGATCTCCCGGTCTTTCGCAGTTGCGATGCGGCTCTCGCCATAGCGCGGCAGCTTGACTTTAGACCAGGTGCCGTTGCGCAGGCGGTTGACGTGCGCGAACCCCAGTCGCAACAATGGCGGATTTGCGTCGTGGGTGGGCCCGAGCAAGTAGACCAATCGCTCGCTGGGTTGAGTGGCATCGGGCGTTACATCGGCCAAGCTGTCTGGGTGCGCCAAGGGCGGCAACTGGCCAAACAAATCCAGCCACTGCCCGACTTTTTGGTGGGCCTGCTGTGCCTCGCGCTCGGCCATGGCACGCTCGCGCGCTTGCAGGCGGGCCGCTTGCTCCTGCGCGCTGGGCACAGCCGCAGCGGGCGCAATCACCGCCGCTCTGCCAGCCATGAATGGCGGGCGGTTAAGGTCTGGCTTGATCGACTTGAAAGCCGCTTTGAGCGTCAGCGCAACGCCATGTTTGCACTCGTCGCCGACCGGGCAGGTGCAATCGCTGTTGAAAAAGCTCAGGTTGCCTGCTGGGTCAATTTCTACGGTGGCAGTCACTTGGTACGGGGCCTTGAGCGTGCCCTGCACCAGGCCTGCAATCTCCCACTCGGTGCTGTTGACATGATTCACCTCGCACGAGATGACCTGCTGGATCAAATACAGGCTCATGCCCCGCTCGAATGTGGGCTCGGGCACCAGCGCGCGGATTGAATGGGGATTGAGGAAAAACCGGGAGTCGCTCATCAGGGGTTCGGATCGCGTCTAAAGTAGTTTTACTACAATTGTGGTTAATACAAGGAAAAAACTGACTAAAATTGGAAAAATTGACTAACTTGAGAATTATTTAGGCCGCCAGCTCTCGTATTCTATGCGTAATTAGCTATATATTATGTAGCAACTCGTTTTGCAACACCCCTTGCGCCTGGACATCGGCGTGGTAACTGCTGCGCACCATGGCCCCCACCGCCGCGTGGCTGAAGCCCATCTCGTAAGCGCGCGCCTCGTACATCTTGAAGGTGTCCGGGTGAACGTAGCGCTTCACCGTGAGGTGCGAGCGCGAGGGGGCTAGGTATTGGCCGATGGTCAGCATGTCGATGTGGTGGTCGCGCATGTCCTGCATGACCTGCAGCACTTCGTCGTCGGTCTCGCCCAGACCGACCATGATGCCGCTCTTAGTCGGCACGTTCGGATGCAGCGCCTTGAATTTTTTCAGCAGGTTCAGGCTGAATTGATAGTCACTGCCGGGGCGGGCTTCTTTGTACAGGCGGGCAGTGGTTTCCAGGTTGTGGTTCATCACATCGGGCGGCGCAGCGGTCAGGATGCCCAAGGCGCGGTCATCACGGCCTCTGAAATCGGGCACCAGCACTTCGATTTGGGTCGCAGGCGACAGGGCTCGGATGCGGGTGATGCAATCGACAAAATGCTGCGCGCCACCATCGCGCAAATCGTCGCGATCCACGCTGGTGATCACGACGTATTTGAGTTTCAACGCGGCAATGGTTTTGGCCAGATTCTCGGGCTCGTTCACATCCAACGGGTCAGGCCGACCGTGCCCGACATCGCAAAACGGGCAACGCCGCGCGCATTTGTCGCCCATGATCATGAAGGTCGCCGTGCCCTTGCCAAAGCACTCGCCAATGTTGGGGCATGACGCTTCCTCGCACACCGTGACCAGTTTGTTTTGGCGCAGGATGTCCTTGATCTCATAAAA
>JANOTE010000197.1:0-2163 GCA_031416195.1 Rhodoferax sp. | reverse complement strand
TCGACCTGGCCAGGCTTCGCGCTTCGGATGAACAACGCAACACACTGCGTCTGCAGTGCAGCCTGGAACACGACGCCGTCGTCATTGGTTATCTGGGCAGGTTTCACCCGGTCAAAGACCAGCAGAATTTTGTGCGCGCGGCCGGCTTTCTCGCGGGCCAGCGCGCCAACACCCGCCTCATGATGGTGGGGAGCCAGCTGGACGCCTCCAACCTGCAGTTGGCAGAGTGGATACGGGCAACAGGGCATGCCGACCGCTTTGTGTTGCTGGGCGAACGCACCGACGTGCCTGTTTGCCTGTCAGCCATGGATGTGTTTTGCCTGTCGTCCCGTACCGAGGGTTTTCCGAATGTGGTGGCCGAAGCCATGGCCATGGGCCTGCCTTGTGTTGTGACAGATGTGGGCGATGCGGCCATGCTGGTGGCTGACACTGGCGTTGTGGTGCCCAAGGAGGATTCACGCGCTCTGGCGGCAGCGCTGGAAAGTGTGCTGGCGATGGCACCAGATGCGCGGCGTCAGATGGGGCAGCGCGCCAAAGAACGGGTCACCACGGAGTTTTCAATGAAACGCGCTTGTGAACGTTTCGACAGCATCTATCAACAAGCCATGCCGCAAGGGAGCATTTGATGTGTGGTTTTGCGGGTTTTTTCGGTGGTAGGTCAGCCCAGGGCACTGCGGGCGACGAAGCCTTGTTGACCAAGATGGCAGACACCATTGCCAACCGGGGGCCAGACGATGCCGGATATTGGCTTGATGCTGCGCAGCGAATTGGCCTGGGCCATCGCCGCTTGGCCATTGTGGATCTGTCGGCGGCCGGGCACCAGCCCATGGCCTCTGGCAATGGTCGTTATGTCATTGCCTTCAACGGCGAAATTTACAACCACATGGACTTGCGGACCGAGCTGCAAAAGACCGGCCTGGCCCCGCAGTGGCGGGGGCACTCCGATACCGAGACGTTGCTGGCCGGTTTTGCCGCCTGGGGCATTCAGGCGACCATAGAACGGGTGATTGGCATGTTTGCCTTCGCAGTATGGGACCGCGAGACCCGCTCAATCACGCTTGGCCGTGACCGCCTGGGTGAAAAGCCGCTGTATTACGGCTGGCAGGGCAGTGGTCAAGCTACGGTTTTCCTGTTTGGTTCCGAGTTGAAGGCGCTCAAGGCGCATCCGGCATTTGCCGCCAGTGTGGACAGAAACGCGCTGTGCCTGTTGATGCGGCACAACTATGTGCCTACGCCCTACTCCATCTACCAGGGCATTTTGAAGCTGGAAGCGGGTTGCCTGTTGAACGTGTCCATGAGCCGGCCCGATGCGCAGCTGACGCGGTATTGGTCGGCACCTGATGTAGTGTCTGCCGGCGTAGCCAACCCTTATGAGGGCACCTCGGCGCAGGCCATTGATGCACTGGAAACCTTGCTTAAATCAGCCGTCAGCCAGCAATTGATGTCTGACGTGCCGCTGGGGGCCTTTTTGTCGGGCGGCATAGACTCGTCTACCGTCGTGGCGCTGATGCAGGCACAGTCCGCCCGGCCCGTGAAAACCTTCACCATCGGATTCAATGAAAAAGGCTTCAATGAGGCGGAGCACGCCAAGGCAGTTGCGCAGCATTTGGGCACAGACCATACCGAGCTGTATGTGACGGCAAAGCAGGCGATGGACGTGATTCCGCGATTGCCTGGGTTGTATTGCGAGCCGTTTTCAGACTCGTCACAAATCCCGACGTTTCTAGTGTCGCAACTGGCGCGCGAGCGGGTCACAGTATCCTTGTCTGGCGATGCAGGTGATGAATTGTTTTGTGGCTACAACCGGTATGTGCTGGCCAGCAAGTTGTGGAGCCGATTGTCGATGGTTCCTGCAAGCCTGCGTCGCGTTGCAGCCAGTGGCATAACCAGCCTGTCGCCTGCGGGCTGGAACAGCCTCGGCCGTCCTGTGCGCGGTCTGCTGCCAGGCAGCATGCGGCATGTCAATCTGGGTGACAAGCTGCACAAAGCGGCCAGGGTGCTGGTGTCCCAAAATTCGGATTCGCTGTATCTGGGCCTGGTGTCGCATTGGGACGACCCGGCCAGCATTGTGATTGGTGGCCGGGAACCTCCTACCTGGCTGCGGGGAAAGCCCCCGCACCTTCTTGAAAATCTTGACCCTATCCAGCGCATGATGGCGCTTGA
>JANOTE010000196.1:0-2685 GCA_031416195.1 Rhodoferax sp. | reverse complement strand
GTGAACTTGACTCGCTCAAGCGCTTCAAAGACGATGCGAAAGAGGTTAAAGAGAGCTTCGAGTGCGGCTTGAACATCAAAAACTACAACGACATCCAAGCGGGCGACGTGCTGGAGTTCTTTGAGATTCGTGAAGTTGCCCGTACGCTTTGATTGACTAGATTTGACCTGATTTGAACTGTGCGCAGAAAAGCCGCCACCCCTAACCGCGCCTTCAAGGTTGCCGATCAGATCCAGCGCGATCTGACGGAGTTGATCGCGCGCGAGTTGAAAGACCCGCGGGTTGGGATGGTGACGATTCAGGCGGTGGAAGTCACGCCGGATTACGCCCACGCCAAGGTTTTTTTCAGCTTGCTCGCGGGTGATTCAGTCGCGTGCCAGGAGGGCTTGAACCAGGCAGCGGGTTTCTTGCGCGCAGGCCTGTTCAAGCGTTTGCACATTCACACCGTGCCGACACTTCATTTTGTGTTTGACCGCACCACGGAACGTGCCGCCGACATGAATGCATTGATTGCGCAAGCGGTTGCCTCTCGTTCCAAGAACGAGGACTGACATGTCTAATTCGCCTCGTGCACGGGTCACCAGGCGCCCCGTGCACGGGGTGCTGTTGTTGGACAAACCTTTGGGTTGGTCTAGTAACGATGCGTTGCAAAAAGTCAAGTGGTTGCTGCGTGCCGAGAAGGCAGGGCACACCGGGACTTTGGATCCCTTGGCAACAGGCGTGCTGCCACTTTGTTTTGGCGCAGCAACCAAGTTCAGCCAATTGCAGTTAGACGCCGACAAGTCTTATGAAGCGATCGCCAAGCTGGGTGTGAAGACTAGCACGGCAGACACGGAAGGTGAAGTGATCGAGCAGCGGCCTGTTCACGTGACGCAGGATGATCTTGACCGGGTGAGAAAGTTGTTCACGGGGGCCATTTCCCAGACACCGCCGATGTACAGCGCGTTGAAGAAGGATGGCAAGCCCTTGTACCAGTATGCGCGGGCTGGCATTGAGATTGAGCGGGCAGCGCGCGAGGTGATGATTTATGAGTTGAGCGCCGCTTTTGCGCCATCTGATGAGACACGCCAGAGCTTGACTTTGACTGTGAAGTGCAGCAAGGGCACCTACATCAGAACTTTGGGCGAAGACATTGGAGAAGCCTTGGGTTGTGGCGCACATTTGAGTGCGTTGCGCCGCACGGCAACAGGTGGTTTTGAGGTTTCGCAGTGCGTCACGCTGGCGCAGCTTGAAGCGATGACGGAGGACGAACGTTTGGCCTGTTTGAAGCCCGTGGACAGTTTGTTGGCCGGGCATCATGCCGTCACACTCGATGCGGAAAATGCAGGCAGATTTTTAAGCGGTGTTCGCAGGCGCGGCACTTGGGGCGATTGCGCGCAGGTGGCTGTGTACGGCCCAACGTTGAATGGCATAGCGGGGCACTCGTTGCTCGGCAGCGGCCACATCATGGCGGGTGAACTGATCCCAGGGCGGTTGCTAAGCCCCGTCGAGATTACCCAATCTCAATCTTTATCGATTTAGTTGATGACCTAGTTAATGATTTTTTGAAGACTTTAGGAGTAGAAAAAATGGCCCATAAACAGATTCGCAATATCGCAATCATCGCCCACGTTGACCACGGCAAAACCACTATGGTCGATCAGTTGCTGCGTCAATCCGGCACCTTCGCCCAACACGAAAAAGTCGTTGACACCGTGATGGACAATAACGCCATCGAAAAAGAACGTGGCATCACCATTCTGGCCAAGAACTGCGCAGTGACCTGGGAAGGCACTCACATCAATATTGTTGATACCCCCGGCCACGCGGATTTCGGCGGCGAAGTCGAGCGTGCTTTGAGCATGGTGGACGGCGTGGTGCTGCTGATTGATGCGCAGGAAGGCCCCATGCCGCAGACCCGTTTCGTCACCAAGAAGGCACTGGCGCTGGGATTGAAGCCGATTCTCGTCGTCAACAAAGTAGACAAGCCCGGCGCGCGGCCTGATTACGTGGTCAACGCCGCATTTGATTTGTTCGACAAGCTCGGTGCGACCGATGAGCAGCTCGATTTCCCTGTGGTCTACGCCTCGGGCATCAACGGCTGGTCGTCGATGGTGGAGGGCGAGCCGAACGAGCAGTGGGGCCCCGACATGTCGGCCTTGTTCAACACCATTCTCGATCACGTGCCGCATCAGCAAGGCGACCCTACCGCACCGTTGCAATTGCAGATTTCAGCGCTCGATTTCTCGACCTTTGTCGGCCGTATTGGCGTTGGCCGCATCAGCCAGGGCACCGTCAAACCCATGATGGATGTGGTGGTGATGGAAGGCCTGGATGGTAAAGCGGTCAAGGGTCGCATCAACCAGGTATTGACCTTTCAGGGCCTGGAGCGGGTGCAGACCGACGAAGCGGGCCCCGGAGAAATCGTGCTGATCAATGGCCTGACGGACATCGGCATCGGTGTCACCATCACTGATCCACTCACCCCCGCACCGCTGCCCATGCTGAAGGTGGATGAGCCCACGCTGACCATGAACTTCTGCGTCAACACCAGCCCGTTGGCTGGTCGGGAAGGCAAGTACGTCACCAGTCGCCAGATTTGGGATCGTCTGCAAAAAGAGTTGCAACACAACGTCGCGCTGCGCGTCAAAGAAACCGATGAAGAAGGCATTTTTGAAGTGATGGGCCGTGGTGAATTACACCTGA
>JANOTE010000195.1:0-4901 GCA_031416195.1 Rhodoferax sp. | reverse complement strand
AGGCGTTGGCGGGTTTAGGCATGCTGGCCGACAAAGTGTAAGGCTGTAATGCGTACAGCTACCGTCGCCCTTGGTTGTGCATCCTGTCAACGCAGGGCATATCCACCGCGCTGGCATAAACCACTGACAGCGGTTCCGCTTGCCCTGTGACTGGTGCCAGTTGCGTGTGCTACCGCGCAGACTTTTCTCGATGCTTTGTTCAGCATCAACAAGTGGGGTGATGCCATCATGTAAGCTGTTCTTGGTCGTCCTTGCTCGGGCGCGAGTGCAGTGCCGAAGCCTGTGCTGGATCGGTTCGCTACATTTAGCTGAAGATATACTTTGGAGTTGACCCATGAAAATCCTGATCCCTGTTGATGGGTCAATGCCGTCGCTTGATGCTGTGCGCTACGCATTGCGCTTACAGCGCGACGGGCTGCAGGCCAAATTCGTATTGGCGACCGTGCAGGAACCCACCTATCTGTTTGAAATGATGCTGGCACCAAACTCCGATGTGCTTGAAAAGGTAACTGGCGCAGTCGGCGCACGCTCACTGAAAGATGCGCAGGCGCTGTTCAATATTGCTGGAGTTCCGTTTGAGAGCGAGATCGGCTCGGGCAGCGTGCCCGAAACGTTGATCGAGATCGCAGGGCGTTACGGCTGCGAGGGCATCATCATGGGCGCGCGCGGCTGGGGCGCGCTGCGCAGCGCACTCTTAGGCTCGGTGTCACACGCCGTGTTGCAAGCGTCAACCGTGCCCGTCACCATCGTCAAGCAGCTTGGTTCGGTTTGAACTTCAAGCCGCTTGAATCCGCATCGGTCGTCGCGCACGCTATCAGCGCGGGCGATTTGGCCAATCAGCTCAATGTGCAGCCAGCGATGGGTTTGGCAGGGGGCGAGGCGTTGCAGAGAAAAGATCAATTCGGCCCCAATCAACTGCCCAACCCACCCCAGCGCCAGGCCTGGCAAGTGTTTGCGGCGCAGTTCAAAAGCATTTTGATTTTGATTCTGGCCGGCGCATCAGGTCTCTCGGCGCTTATCGGCAATCTCAAGGATGCCCTTGTCATTCTGGCTGTCATGCTGATCAACGCGACGGTTGGGTTTTATCAAGAGTGGCGTGCAGAGCAAAGCTTGGCGGCACTCAAAGAGATGTTGCCATCGCGTGCGCGGGTGCGTCGGCAGGGCGAAAAAGTAGAGATTGCTGCGGCCGACCTGGTGCCTGGCGATTTGGTTCTGCTAGAGGCGGGCGATTCGGTACCGGCCGATGGTCGGCTTTGGTTTGCAGTCGGGCTTGAAGTGGACGAGTCCGCGTTGACCGGGGAGTCACAACCCGCCAGCAAGCAGACCGACGGCCTGCATGCCGTCGAAACCGTCCTGGCAGACCGTAGCAACATGGTTTACATGAACACGCTGGTGACGCGTGGGCGGGCTGAAATCATCATTACGAGCACGGGCGTGCGCACCGAGATGGGCCGCTTGTCGCTGGAGCTTGCGGCAACCACCGAGGTGCCCACACCCCTGCAAATTCAGCTCGACGGGCTCGGCAAACGGCTTGGTGTCATTGCACTCGCACTGGTGGGTTTGCTGGCGCTGATTGAGATCATCCGTGGCACCGCTTTGGCGCATATTGCAATCGATGCCATTGCGCTGGGCGTCGCGGCGATGCCCGAAGGCCTGCCGGTGGTGGTGACGGTCACACTGGCCCTGGGTATGCGCAACATGGCCCGCCAGCACGCCATTGTCAAACGCCTGGCAAGTGTCGAAACACTGGGCTGCACCACCGTGATCTGCTCGGATAAAACCGGCACATTGACGCTTAACCAGATGACAGTATGTGCGTTTTGGTACCAAGGCCAACACTTTGCGGTGACAGGTGAAGGCTATGGATTGACTGGTGACATACGCGTCGCGATGGACACTGCCGCACCAGGCGTTTCGGCAGTCACCCCCGATCTGCAGCCGCTGATGACTGCGATCGTGAGCTGCAATGACAGCCACCTCGCGGATGGCAAGGCCATCGGTGACCCGATGGAGGCGGCTCTGCTGGTGCTTGCGCACAAAGGCCACGCGATGCAAACGCCTAGCACACCCCCCGCTCAATCCGTACAGCCACTGCCGCGCAGCGCTGAAATCCCGTTTGATTCTGCGCACAAATTCATGGCAACTTTTCATCATGACCGCGAGCGGGCGGTGGTGCAGATATTCATCAAAGGCGCACCCGACGTACTGCTGGATCTTTGCAGTTCGGAGCTGGGCAACAACGGGGCACAGGCCTTGAGTACCGCAGCACGCCAGCACATCCATGCGCAATACCAGGCGCTGGGTGAACAAGGCTTGCGTGGTTTGCTGATAGCGTCACGAACGGTCAATGCCAGTGACTTCGACCCTGCAGCCGATCTGATGGTTTGGATGGCTGACCTGACCGTTACTGGCTTGGTGGGGCTGATGGACCCGCCCCGCAGCGAGGCCAGGGTCGCCATTGCCCAATGCGCTCAAGCGGGTATTGACGTGAAAATGATCACAGGCGACCACCAGATCACGGCACTCGCCATCGCCCGCGACTTGGGGCTCAAAGGCGAGGCGATGACGGGGGCGGAGCTTGATCGGGTCATTGCTGCCGAGCTGCCGAAGGTCATCAAAGACGTGTCGGTCTTTGCCCGCGTCACGCCAAGTCATAAGGTGGCCATCGTGCGCGCGCTTCAAAAAAATGGACACGTGGTGGCCATGACGGGGGACGGTGTCAACGACGCACCGGCTTTGAAAAGCGCCGATATTGGTGTGGCGATGGGCAGCGGCACGTCCGTTGCCAAGGCCGCTGCCACCATGGTGTTGACGGATGATAATTTTGCGACCCTGGTCAGTGCCGTGCGCCAAGGCCGCACGCTCTACGACAACATCGTGAAGTTTGTCCGGTTCCAGCTGTCGACCACCATTGGCGCGATTTTGACGGTGCTGCTGGCACCGCTGCTCGGCTTGGCGGACCCTTTTACTGCCGTGCAGATTTTATGGATTGCCATCATCATGGACGGGCCACCCGCCGTGTCGCTGGCACTGGATGCGGCGCGCCCAGGCATCATGCATGAGCCGCCGCGCAGCCGCACCCAGCCCTTGCTGACGCGCGCGCGGGTTGCAAAAGTGGCGGCCTACGGTGTCACCATGACCATCGGCACGCTGGCTGTGCTGTTTTACGCAGAACAGCAGGGCACCACCGGGCAAGCTCAAACGATGGCCTTCACGACTTTCGTTCTGTTCCAGTTTTTCAATGTCTTCAACGCGCGCGTGGAACGGGGCAGCGCTTTCAACAAATACTTCTTCAACAACAAGATGCTCTGGACCGCGCTGACGGGAGCGCTTTTTCTGCAAATCATCGCCGTGCAGTGGCAGCCTGCGCAGGGGGTGTTCGGAACCCAGTCGTTGAGTCTTGCGGATTGGGCTTTGGCGACACTGGTTGCATCTTCCATCCTGGTTTTGGAAGAAAGTCGAAAACTGCTTGCTCGCGTATTCGAGACGTTGTTTACTTCCAAGAAGTTGCAGCGTTCCGTGGTTTGAAGGGAACATCTCGGTTGACCGCCAGTCATGCAATGCTGGGTTTTGCCGCAGCTCTTTGACACAGATCAATAGGTAAGGCACCCGTCAGCCGTATACTGTGTTGACAGGTTTCGGCGTGCCAGCATGAGTATAAATCGCCGCAATTTATGGAGAATAAATGAAAATTCTATTCGCCGCTGACGGCAGCACTTTCACAAAAAAAGCGCTGACTTTTCTGGTTAAAAACGAGAATCTGCTTGGTCCAGGCGACGAGCTGGTTGTGCTGCATGTGCAGGATGCCATATCCGCGCAGGTCGAGCGCAAGCTGGGTTCCGCAGAGGTGACGGCCTACCAGGCAAAGCAGGCCGATGCAGTGCTGAACCCGATTCAGAAATTTCTGGATAAACATGCGGTGAACTACCGATGCATCTGGGTTGCGGGTTCGGCTGCCAGTGAAATTATTGACGCAAGCAAGCGCGAACGTGTGCAGATGATCGTGATGGGCTCGCACGGGCATGGGCTACTCAGCCGGATGTTCATTGGCAGCGTAGCCCAGCGCGTGCTGGCAGACATCGAGATTCCCACGTTGCTGGTGAAGTAGTGCACGCTGAACTGAAAAAGCACGATTCACGTCTCTTTTTAACCTTGCCCGCAGGAACGACCGCGATGTACAGACGTATTTTGGTGGCAGTAGACGGCAGCGTAACCTCTAATAAAGCCCTCGTAGCCGCGCTGGAGATGGCCAGCTATTCGGGTGGCAGATCGGTCATCAGGCTGATACACGTGCTGGACGAGCTGGTTTACCTGCCGGGCTTGGATCCCCATGCAGGCCAGTTTGGCACCGCTATTCACGCGATGCGAGAAGCCTGTGCAAAGATATTGGCTGAAGGGCTGGCGATTGTCCAATCCGCAGGCGTGCAGGGCGACACAGTGCTGGTTGATCGCATGGGATCGCATCTGGCTGAAACAGTCGCCGATCAAGCCCGGCAATGGAATGCCAGCCTGCTGGTGGTGGGAACCCATGGCAGGCGCGGTGTGGGCCGAATGCTGATGGGCAGCGGTGCCGAGCAGATTATTCGACTGGCACCGTGCCCGGTTTTGGTGGTGCGAAGTGCAGAGGGCACCAACGCTATTGAAAGCCAATGAGGGCAAGCGAGCGCTAGCGAAGGGATGCGGGAAAATTCTGTCATCGCAATGGTTCTGGGGAAGTTTCCGCATCGGACGGGCATGCAGCATTGTCTGTTGGCTAATGGTTTGCCCTGATAGTGGTTGTGGCTTGTGTTGTTGATACTGTCTAGGGAGTTTGGGTTTGACGAGCTCGGCGCGGTCACCCCATGAAACGGGGTAATTTTTTGCCTCCGGTTGTCAGGAGTAAAGCGTATGGCCAGTGTCAC